>JANQPK010000016.1 GCA_028289505.1 Cyclobacteriaceae bacterium | reverse complement strand
AGGCGCATCTTCCAGAAATGGTTTGTGCCAATCGGTGCCAATAGATTTTAAATCCTCCAGCCATTCCTGGCTCATTCGTCTATGATAACTCTCATATTCTTCAGCTTCAGCCGCTTTGCGAATTTTGGTTTTTAGAGATTTATTTGAAACTGCGCAAAAAGTCCATGGTTGTTTGTGGGCGCCTGAGGGGGCAGATGAGGCTGTCATCAGCAATTGTTCCACCACCGCTTTTGATACTGATTTATTACTGATATTACGTATTGTGCGTCGCTGATCCATCCAACGGTAAAAATCCTGAGACCTTTGGAGCATCTCAGGTGGTTCAAAGCTGGTACGGAAATACCTTTTATGAGGAAAACCATTTATTAATTTTGTATCGTCCATGCATCAAAGATATTTTGATATAGAAATAAAATGACAGGCACTACCTGCCAATACGAATAAATGCCAAATGGCATGATGATATCGCCAGGATCGTTTGTTATAAAAGTAAACCCCGAAAGTATAGCATAACCCACCGACAAGCAGCCATATTAAACTCGCCGTTGGTACCGATTGAACCATGGGTTTCACCGCAATGATTGCTAGCCAACCCATTCCCAGGTAAAAAGCGGTTGATACCCGATTGTATTGACCGGTAAACCAAAATTTCAGAATAGATCCAGCGATGGCCATGGTCCAGATAATCACCAGTAGTGTCCACCCCCAGACTCCTCGAAGCGGTATCAATAGAAATGGAGTGTAGGTGCCAGCAATCAGTAGGTATATGGCGATGTGATCCACTATTTGCAGTATCCGTTTGGTTCTGTAATCAGTGGTTCCATGATAGAAGGTTGAAGATGCAAAAAGAAAAACTAGTGATAATCCATATATCACAAAACTGGCTTTGCGCCAGTTATCAGGATCATCTGCTACGGATCTTAATAAGACAGTAAGTCCAGCAATGGCCAAAAACAGTCCAATCGCATGCGTAAAGGTGTTTGCTTTTTCTTCGCTGGAGTACATGATATTCTTCTATTCACAAATATTATTAAAATTTGAATCTTTGCGGTACATTTTAGATTTGATGACGGTAGATAAATCTTACCAATGCAGGTCAACTTTATACAAAAGCTAAAACGAAGATTGAACCAGCCGCTTCCTGGTGCATTTGCGCAAAACCAAATGAAGGCCAGGCGTGGCACTGGGGAAGCTATAACTTTTAAGCATAGTGGTCCCCCAAAGAAGGGTGGGGTAGCCATCCTACTCTATCAGGAACAAGGATCCTGGTTTTTCCCTTTGATGAAAAGAAAAGAATATCCTGGGGTTCACAGCGGTCAAATTAGCCTGCCCGGTGGCAAGATGGAATCTAATGACATTAACCTTACCCAAACAGCATTAAGGGAATCGCGTGAGGAGTTGGGCCTTGACGTTGGTGAGGAACAGGTAGTTGGTCACCTGAGCGAATTGTATATCATCGCCAGTCATTTTAATATAGCTCCGGTGATAGCCGCCATGCCCTCCAAGCCAAATATCATACCAGATGAACGTGAAGTTGATCGGGTCCATTTGGCTTCAATAGACCAATTGTTAAATCAGGAGAAACAGGAAAAGGATCTGTT
The DNA here is from genome assembly GCA_028289505.1 of Cyclobacteriaceae bacterium. GTDB lineage: Bacteria > Bacteroidota > Bacteroidia > Cytophagales > Cyclobacteriaceae > SZUA-3. Next base: position 6,963 of record JANQPK010000016.1, on the reverse strand, counting down.
GGTGAGAGGTTACGATATCAGAGCCCCATATTTTATGGTAGATGATCAAGTGGTTTGGGGAGCAACCGCTATGATCATTAACGAATTTTTGGCTTTGGTAAGAGAAATTAGGACGTGAATGTATGGACAACTTTCTATATTTTGCATGCCCTTAGGCTAACGTGATATGGAAGAGAGAACAGCGCTGATTACCAATGATGCCGCCATACTGGGTATTCTCATGGTAATGTTGGCCTTTATATTTGCTACAGCGCACAGCAACCAGCGATTTTGGAAAAAGTTTTATACCTACATCCCTTTGGTTTTGATGTGCTATTTCTTGCCTTCGATACTCAATTCTTTAGGTATTGTTGATCCAGATTCATCCAGATTATATTTCATGGCTTCCAGGTATCTGTTACCTGCCAGTCTTATTCTGCTCACCCTTGGTACGGATTTGAAAGGCATCATCAATCTGGGTCCTAAAGCCATTATCATGTTTCTAGCTGGTACTACAGGGATTGTAATCGGAGGTCCTTTGGCGATTTTCATTGTTTCATTTTTTGCTCCCGAGGTAGTGGGAGGCTCAGGTCCCGATGCCATATGGAGGGGGTTAACCACTATTGCAGGTAGTTGGATTGGAGGTGGTGCGAACCAAGCTGCCATGAAAGAGATTTTCCAAGCAAGCGATGATATTTTTTCGGCTATGATTACAGTCGATGTTATCGTGGCTAACCTATGGATGGCATTTCTATTGGTGGGTGCGGGCAGATCCGAGAGACTGGACCAAGTGTTCAAAGCTGATTCCAGTGCCATAGATGCTTTAAAGCAAAAGATTGAGGATTATCGTGCCAGTATTGCTAAAATACCAGATTTGACCGATACTATCGTGATCTTGGGTATCGCTTTTGGTGGCACTGGGTTTGCCCATTTGATAGCGGATGCAGTAGGTCCTTGGTTTCAGCAACGGCAGTCTATTCTTGATCAATACAACCTGCAGTCACTGGCCTCCAGTTTTTTCTGGCTAATTGTAGTTTCTACTACCGTTGGAGTAAGTTTATCCTTAACTCCCTTAAAAAAATTGGAGGGAGCTGGAGCTTCTCGTTATGGAAGTCTATTTATCTTTGTATTGGTGGCAACTATAGGATTGAATATGGACGTGACTGCAATATTCGAGAACCCTGGATTATTTCTGGTCGGGTTGATATGGATGGCGTTTCATGTTATCGTGCTTTTATCGGTAGGAAAAATCATTAAAGCCCCATTCTTTTTTACTGCAATAGGTAGCCAGGCCAATGTAGGAGGTGCGGCATCAGCCCCAGTAGTGGCGGCGGCTTTTAGCCCCACTTTGGCTCCGGTAGGAGCCTTGCTGGCGGTGTTGGGTTACGCCTTGGGTACCTATGGCGCCATATTATGTGGGATTTTAATGCAGGCAGCTGCAATACCATGAAGGAAATTCAGAATCAAAAACCATATCTATTTTTCTGTAACGGCAAGGATTGCCGAAAGAAAAGGTCGCCGGAGTTATACCGCGAGTTGAAACGTTGTAAAAGACATTATCAGGTAGTAAAAACGACTTGCATGGATCAATGTAAAGAAGCCCCTAACTTCGTGGTTGGAAACACGCGTTATGCTAAGGTCACCATCGATGATTGGCCGAGAATTGTAAATAAAAAAGCGGTCAAATGACCGCTTTTTTATTCTGATTTATTCCTCCATAGATTCGGGAGGTCCTATCTTTGATATTTTTTGGTCGATCATATATCTTCCAATTCCATCTTCTCCGATCACGTCAAACAGTTCGACTCGCCTCCTGGCTGTGAACTCTTCCTCTTGTTGCTCGCTGACGAACCACTGCAGAAAATTAGCAGTGGCATGGTCGCCTTCCTTGTAAGCTTTTGACACTATTTTGTTGATGGCTTTGGTGACTTCGATCTCTTGTTCCAGAGCTGCCTCAAATACGCCCCGAAAGCTCTCAAATTCCTGAGGTACATCTTTTACCTCAGGGCTTATGGGAGTACCACCTGCGTCTGCAATGTATTTAAAGATCTTCAACATATGACTTCTTTCTTCGTCGGCTTGTCCAAAAAAGAATTCCGTACTGTTCTCAAAGCCAAGCCTGTCACAGAAAGCAGCCATAGCCAAATAAATAGCCGAAGACTTAGCTTCCATTTTTACCTGGTTGTTGAGCAAAGTCTCTATATCTTCAGAAAGGGATGTCTTTATTCTGATTATGTCTTTCATGGTTTCCATTTTAATTGAAGTATGGATCAAAAATACCAATTCTAAGTCACTTAAGAAACGGCGTTTTGCAAATTAGAATTGTTCTTGATAGTGTGGATTCGCCAATTTATAAGGTGCAGGTAGACAGCCTGGAACAGATAATACTATTAAGCTCTAACATCACCTTCGCTCCAGAAAGCAGTTCTTTCAATGCTACCAGATCACAAAGAGTGATAATGAACAATTGGTCGGAGTTTTTATGATGTATTATTTGCAAGTCTTGACCTAAGTCGTTGAGAAACAAGTCGGCCAAGTTGATGTTATCAATAGATTTTTTGAAATGCAGGAATTCATAAACCTTGAAAACCGTCAGTTTACCCATGAACTCCAAAGTAAAGCAGCTATTTTCATCGTCCTGATAGACAGCTCCTTTCCCCGTTTTGTAGAGTTCGTTCAAACCTGTTTTCTGATTCTTGACCCTTGCCATGAATCAAAAATAACTATTATTTATAATCAGTCCAAATAATAATCAGGCGTTCTGCTTCTTAATCAGGTTGAGGGCGGATCCTTCTTTGAACCACTGTATCTGTCCCTGATTGTAACTGTGATTTACAGTAATAACTTCCTCGGAACTATCTTTATGATTAAGCTTTACCGTAAGTGGTTTGCCGGGAGAAAAATCCCTCAAGTCGATCAGGTCTATGGTATCGTCTTCTAGGATTTTGTCATAGTCTTGTTCATTTTGAAAGGTGAGTGCCAGCATGCCCTGTTTCTTTAAGTTTGTCTCGTGAATCCTGGCAAAAGACTTAACCAGAACTGCACGAACACCCAGGTGCCTGGGCTCCATTGCGGCATGCTCTCTTGAAGAACCCTCGCCATAGTTGTGGTCTCCCACCACTATTGAAGGCACTCCAGCGGCCTTATAAGCCCGAGCAGTATCAGGAACGGGTCCGTATTCTCCGGTCAACTGGTTTTTTACTGAATCTGTTTGCTCATTATAGAAATTGACCGCTCCTGTCAATAGATTATTAGAGATATTATCCAGGTGCCCGCGATAGCGTAACCAGGGTCCAGCCATACTAATATGATCGGTAGTACACTTTCCTTTGGCTTTTATCAACAGTTTCATGCCCATGATGTTTTCTCCGTCCCAAGCGGCAAAAGGGGTTAATAGTTGCAAACGTTTAGAATTAGGATCCACTACCACTTCCACTGACCTACCGTCTTCAGCTGGCTCCTGATAGCCATTGTCCTCGACGGCGTAACCTTGGACCGGATGTTCAATACCCTGAGGTTCATCTAATCTAACTTCTTCTCCCTGTTTATTGGTTAGTGTGTCTGTCAATGGGTTGAAAGTCAAATCTCCTGCGATAGCCATTGCGGTCACTATTTCCGGTGAAGCCACAAAGCTATGGGTGTTTGGGTTGCCATCGTTTCTTTTGGCAAAGTTCCGATTGAAAGAGGTGATAATTGAGTTTTTCCGGTTTGGGTCATTGGTGTGTCTGGCCCATTGGCCAATACATGGGCCGCAGGCGTTTGCCAGCACTACTCCTCCCATCTCCTCAAACGTTCCCAGATATCCGTCTCGATCTACAGTATACCTGACCTGTTCTGACCCGGGGGTAATGGTAAATTCTGATTTGGCTTTTAATCCTTTTTCCAGAGCTTGTTTAGCTACGGAGGCAGCACGGGTGATATCTTCATATGATGAGTTGGTACAGGAGCCAATTAATCCAACCTCAAGATCTTGTGGCCACTGATTATCTTTTACTGCTTGTGCAAACTCGGAAATTGGAGTAGCCAGGTCGGGGGTAAAAGGGCCATTAATATGTGGTTCAAGCTCCGAAAGATTGATCTCTATCACCTGATCAAAGTATTGTTCAGGATTTTGATAAACTTCAGGATCTCCAGTAAGGTGTTCTTTTACAGCATCCGCAAGTTCGGCTACCTCTGCACGACCTGTCCCTCTAAGGTATTGGGCCATTTTTTCATCGTAACCGAATGTGGAAGTGGTGGCACCTATTTCGGCACCCATATTACAAATTGTTCCTTTGCCAGTGGCAGATAAACTCAAGGCGCCATCTCCAAAATACTCCAAGATAGCCCCAGTTCCTCCTTTGACGGTCAATATTCCGGCTACTTTCAAAATCACATCCTTAGATGCTGTCCAGCCATTGAGTCGTCCGGTTAGCTTTACACCAATCAGCTTAGGGAACTTTAATTCCCAAGGCATCCCTGCCATCACATCAACCGCATCAGCACCTCCAACTCCAATAGCGACCATTCCTAATCCACCGGCATTCACAGTATGAGAGTCCGTTCCTATCATCATTCCACCAGGGAAAGCATAGTTTTCTAGTACCACCTGGTGGATAATGCCCGCACCTGGTTTCCAAAAACCAATACCGTACTTATTACTGACTGAGGCTAGGAAGTCGAAAACTTCCTTACTGGTATTGATAGAGTTTTTAAGGTCTTCAGCGGCGCCATCTCTGGCCAGAATGAGATGGTCGCAATGAACGGTAGAGGGTACCGCGGCTTTACTCTTTCCTGCCTGCATGAATTGAAGTAATGCCATTTGGGCAGTAGCATCCTGCATAGCTACACGATCCGGAGAGAAGTCGACATATGATTTACCTCTTTCAAAAGCTTCTAAAGATTGCTCCTGATGCAAATGAGTGTAAAGAATTTTTTCGGTTAGGCTTAAGGGCTTTTTTACCACTTCTCGAGCAGCAGCTATACCTTGGGGCATGCGCTGATATGTACTCCGGATCATCTCTAAATCAAATACCATATGTCGTCTTTTAATTAGTTAAACGAGAATTCTTTTGAGCTTGCAAAAATACACAAAATTACCATAAAGATGAGGTTATTCTTTAACCGATGGAATGGTGTATTGTTGTGATGGTTTTAAGACTTGTTCAGACTCTAAATTTACCGAAATCCGAATCTATCTGGCGGGTATTTATCCAAGATACAAGGTACATCCAAAAATTGTTTTATTCCAACGGTCTACTTAAAAAAAACCACAATCAATTGTATTATTTGTATAAATCATGAATATTTAAGGAGCAGAAGGGAAATTAGATATTTTCAAGATTTTTAAGACCAGTTAACCTGCGACAGAGGATCTGCAAACACCTCAGTATGGAAAGAAAGTTGATATTCCATTTTTTAGTACTTGCCTCTTTCTCTCTACTTCCGCTCCCTAATCAAGCTCAGCTAGCACAGCAAGCAGATTGTCAGGGAATTGCGCTGGAGGCTGAAGTTACTCCTGCCTGCCATTCCGGTGTAGATGGTAAAATTGAGCTACGTATTAGTCAAGGGATACCGCCCTATCGCGTTCAATGGGATGATGGTAGTGAAAAGCACGTGAGATCCGTAGTGACAGGAAATTATCAGGTAACGGTCAAAGATGCCTTAGGTTGTACTGCCATTGAAAATTTCAACGTAAACAAATATCCTGTTTTCGAGGCCTCTGCAGTGGTTAAGAACACCACTAAACCAGGTAAGAATAATGGAAGTATCGAGATTGTAGTTCGCGGAGGAACTCCGCCCTATCACTACTCCTGGATTGCCAATAATAGTTACGATTTTCCAGAAGCAACTACCGGAAGTCATCAGCTTAATAAGTTGCCATCAGGCATTTATAAAATAGTGGTTTTTGACCACAGCGGATGCTACACTGAGCTTGAAACAGAAGTGAAATAGGTGATGAAGCGGTTACTACAAATTGGATTACTGCTGTCATGCTTGATTCTTTCATTGGGATCTTTGAGTGCCCAGAGCCTACAAGTAAACAATACCGTATTTCCCACTTGTACCAGTCCCGGAAGTGGCGAATTTGAAGTTGAACTTGTGGGAGGGACTTTGCCCGATACCGTTGACTTTCGATTACAAGGATTCCCCTCAGGTGGGTCTAGTTTCATTCAAACGGATAGATCTACTACTTTGATGATTGTATATTCCGGTTTGTCAGAGGGAAATTATTTTGTAGATGTCTTTGATACAGACGGTGTTTCTGTAGCCCCCGGTGTTTTCGTGGCGTTAGACATAATTGAACCGGTTATTACCGTACCACCCACGCCAACGGTAGTTTGTAGTAATGACGGCCCTCAGGATTTACTGTCTTTAGTCAGTGCTGATCAACCCGGTGGCACTTTCACTTTTTCGGGTCCAGGTGTATCGGGTACTACCTTCGATCCTTCGGGGTTAAGTGGTTTTGAGAATGTTAACGTTACCTACACCCTGGGTGTGTGCACGGTATCTAATATTGTGACCTTCGACGTCGAGCCAGCACCAATCCTTATTCCGAACCCAAGAACGGTTTGTGAAAATAGTCCACCTCTAGATCTTTCCACCTTGGTGACGGCCAATATCCCCGGTGGTAGCTTCTCGTTTGCGGGACCAGGAGTTAGTGGTAATTCTTTTGATCCAACTGGACAGGCAGGCCCGGTAAGTATCACTGTTACCTATATCCTTGGAAATTGTACCGTTATCGAAAACTTCGATATCACCGTTCAGACACTTCCGGTGCTTACCCTACCTCCAACCACGGTTTGTGAGAATAGCACTCCCATAGATCTTTCTACTTTAGTTTCTGCAAGCCCCTCGGGTGGTACCTTTTCCTTTGTGGGTACAGGTGTTACCGGAAACAGTTTTGATCCTGCAGGCCTTGGTGGCAGCACTGTTAACATTGATGTAACTTATGTTCAAGCGACCTGTACACAGACAGGTGTTTTAAGTGTTACTGTGGAAAAT
>JANQPK010000001.1 GCA_028289505.1 Cyclobacteriaceae bacterium | reverse complement strand
CGACGCAGCAATTTTAATTTGGATTCAGGCTGAGCCTGTTTCAATGCAGTACCGCGCAGACCCGCTACTACAAAATTATCAATCTGGTTAAACACCTGTTGGCCCCTAACCTGGGGCACCTCTGATTTCTGGGGAGCGATGAACGACCAGTGGGGCTTCCATTCTGCCCCCTGCTCAATCCAGCGTTTCAATAAGGCAATCTCATAGTCAGTCAAATTCAAGTTGGATTCCGGAGGTGGCATTACATAATCCGGATCGGTGCTCACCAGGCGATCAATGAGTTGGCTGTGCTTAATGGAACCCGGTACGATGGCAAAATCATCAGCAGCACTATCCAACGGGGCAAAAGCAGCCTCTTGTAGGTCTAGCCTGTAGCCAGCCTTGCGCGCATTTTCATCCGGTCCATGGCACTGAAAGCAGCGGTCAGATAAAATGGGCTTGATATGAAAATTGAAATCGACCTGATCGGGCAAAGGTTGATCCGATTTTGGATCGGTCTGACAACTAATAAACACCAACAACAAGGCTGCCAGGATTTGGAAAGTACAGGTGAAAAGAAAGTTTTTCATATAATACAATCACTAAAATAATGAGACTGAGAAAATGTATCATTGAAAAAGCATGAGAATTTGTGGGAATATAGGAATAGGGGATTATGGGAATGGGGGAATAAGGGATTAGGGGAATGGAGGAATAAGGGATTAAGGGATCAATAGATTGGAGAATGTAGCTAGTGGATCAGTTGGAGGCATAGTTTCTCTTCTTTCCGGGAAAAAGGGTTTTGAAGAAACCCGGCTTATTTTTGTATTTCTTTCTGGTGGAATTTTGATGCAGTGAATTGATGTTGGCCTGATTGCGCGGATACTCTTTTTTGTGATACTGGCTGGACATTTTGGTTTTACCAGGACCCTGACTGGCACAAGCTGCTGCCAGAAAACAAAAAATGGCTAGAATTATGAAATTGACACGCATATGGTTCATATTCGTAATATTGCAACCTAAAATAATGAAATATTTTCTTAATAGGATACATTATAATTGAAATTCCCCCAATACGTCTTGGTTATGCTGATGGCAACTGCCATCCATTTTGACCTAGAATCACAAAGTTTTTATCGCTATCAACGATCAGGTCAGCTGAATTTGTATGCCAGTGCCGGACTGACCAAATACTTCGGAGAGCTCAGTGATGACAGGAAGCTGGGTGACGTCAACCCCTATGTAAGCTTTGGATTGAGAATTCCTATGAAAGCAAACTGGTGGTTACAACCGCAACTCTCCTACTTCAGGCTCTCAGCAGCGGACGGCGATTTACCGGAAGCGGATAGCAGACGTGGTCGAAATTTGTCTTTTAGATCGGATAATTTAGAACTTAGTGGATTGCTGGTCTATGGGTTGTATCCAGAAGACCAGCGTCTCAAGACCGCCAAGATCAGGCCCTACCTGGTGGCCGGATTGGGAATCACTTATTTCAACCCCAAAGCTGAGTATCAAGGAGAATGGTATGAGTTGCAGCCTTTACACACAGAAGGCATTGACTACCAAAAGTTCCATCTAGTGGTACCGTTAGGGTTTTCATTGGGCTACCAGGTTTCCAGCCAATGGGAAGTTGGGTTCGAGATGAAATACCGATTTACCTTCACCGACTACCTGGACGATGTTAGTACTGATTATCGCGACCCTGCATCTTTTCCCGATCCCATTGCCACTGCTTTGGCCGATCGTCGCCCGGAAATCGGACTGGACAAAGCTCCCACCGGTTCACCCAGAGGAAATGCTGAATCCAATGATGGGTATTTGTTGTTCGGATTGCACCTTTACCATCAGTTACCAGGAAAGGGGCCGGTTAGGAGGAAAAGATAAATTACGAATTACGAATTACGAATTGCGAATTGCCTGCCGTAGGTAGTAATTGGTATTTGAGACTGGAACATTGGTTCTTTGTATCTATGAAGCATAACAATCCTGTAAGAGACAAAAGTTATTTATTTGCAGTTTCAATAGTTAAACTATATCAAGAATTAAAAAAACAGAATGAGTTTGAACTGGCCAGACAGATTTTAAAATCAGGCACATCTGTGGGAGCTAATATTGAGGAAGCAATGGGTGCACAAACCAAGAAAGATTTCTTTACTAAAATAACCATAGCTTACAAAGAAGCTCGAGAAACTAAGTATTGGTTGAGGCTTTTAGCTGCTACAGGTTACTTATCCCAGGAGAAATCAAACTTGTTATTGACAGATAATGAAGAGTTGTTAAAACTTCTAGGTACCATTCAAAAGACGCTCCGACATAAGCAGAAAAGCTAATTATTCGTCTTTGGTAATTCGTAATTCATAATTGAATTAATGATTCTCTCAGCAGTTTTGCCATCCCACAATTCCGGTATTTCACCTTTTTTCCAATTGTCTGAATTCAGCTGGTCAAATGCCCGCTCCATTTTTTCAGGGTCGAAGCCACATAGTACATTAGAGCCTACATCTACGGTTTCCGGTCGCTCGGTATTTTCACGTAAAGTGATACAAGGAATACCCAGATAGGTAGTTTCTTCCTGAATACCACCTGAATCGGTGATTACCGCAGCGGCATGCTTAACCAGGTACATGAACTCCAGATAAGGTAGTGGATCCGTAAACAAAATGTTGGTGGGTAAGTCACCCAGTGCTGCCAATGTTTTAGCGGTTCTGGGATGAACCGGAAAAATGATCTTTTTATCACCGGCGTTTTCGGAGATCAGGTTTAACAAAGCCAACAGTTTCTGGGCCTCATCCACGTTGGACGGCCGGTGTAGGGTCATCACCCAATAGTTACCGGCTTCGAGTTGATGCTGTTCAAATACTTCAGGTTTCCGCAAACGGTCCAGGTTATCGATCAGGGTATCGATCATGGTATTCCCCACAAACTTGATCTTCTCTTGAGGGATCCCAGCGTTTTGTAGATGTTGCCCGGCCTGCTCGGTAGTAGTAAAAAACAAGTCGGTAATGGCATCAGTAACCATGCGGTTGATTTCTTCGGGCATTCTAAGATCGAAGGAGCGCAACCCTGCTTCGACATGAATTACGTTAATGTGTAATTTTTTGGCGACAATAGCACAGGCCATAGTGCTGTTAACATCGCCTACCACCAAAACGTAATCACAGGGGTTTTCCAATAATTCTTTCTCGAACTTGACCATAATTTGAGCCGTCTGCTGTGCATGGCTGCCAGACCCGACTTCAAGGTTGACATCCGGGTCAGGTATATTGAGTTCATCGAAGAAAGATCCACTTAACTTGCGGTCATAATGTTGACCGGTATGCACCAATCTATAGCTGATATCTTTGCCGCTTTTCTGGGCATGCTTTACCGCCCTGATAATAGGGGCAATTTTCATGAAATTAGGCCGGGCACCGGCAATTATGGTTATTTTCATACTACTTAGAATTTGCCGCTATAATAATGATTAACAGCCTGAATTTAGTTATCAAAAACCAGAATTTCTTACCATGGTAATTTTTATATTATTGGTGGAACCGAGTTGTATTATTTTCATATTGTAAAATTTAGTTTCTAATAAAATAGCTTTATATTGCATTTGAGGAATAATGTCCTTGTTTTGGTGTATTGAACCCATTAAAACCAGATATGACAAAGAAATACGCATTAGCATTTGTTGCCATTTTTTTAATCTGTGAATTAGCACAGGCTCAGAGTTTTTACCGGAGGAATAGGAAGACGGGATATCAAATAGGGCTCTCTTTAGGTGCTGCCTCCTATCACGGTGATCTAACAGAGTCAAGATTAAACTTTTCGGATCCTGGTTTAGCGGTTACTGGTGATATTCAATTTCCTGTTGAAGGACGGTTCAGTATGAGAGGAAACTTAATGTGGTATCGGATTTCAGCCGATCCTGATAAGGAATTTGAATCAGACGGCTCACCAAATAGAAGAAATCTTTCCTTTCGATCGGATAACATCGAAGTAAGTGCAATGGGTATCTTTAGGTTAACTCCAAGCTCACCACGTGCTCGCACCAATTGGACCTCTTATTTGATGGGTGGTGTCGGAGCAACCTTCTTCAATCCAAAAGCAGAGTTGGACGGCACTTTCCATGAGCTGCAACCCTTGCAAACTGAAGGAGAAGATTACGGCAAAGTAGCGTTAGTTTTGCCAGCAGGAGCAGGTATTAATTACAGAGCAAGTTACGAATGGAGTTTTGGACTCGAAGCAACCTACCGCTTTACCACTACCGATTACCTGGATGATGTGAGTACCACTTATGTTGACAATGCCAGCTTCTCTGATCCTATTGCTAGGCAGTTAGCGGATCGAGGTCCAGAAATAGGAGTAGCTCTACGAGAGGCAGGTGATCAAAGGGGAGATTCGGATAATAATGATGGTTACTTTTTGGTACAACTGAAGGTGTATCGTCACTTCAACCAGGGCATGTATTACAAAAGGAAGAAAAGACGCAGGTCTAACGTATTTAGAAGGCGCTGATCTTTTTAGTTAGTATCTGTTTCCTTCCAGTACTCTGTTCTCATCATCGAGGGATTCGAACTTAGAAATGTTACTGATATAATCTGGCACCATTGCTTTCATGATTTTTACCATTTCTTCTTCAGAGCTTCGTTGCAGTGCATCCCTGAGTTGTTCTAACATCAATGGAAGATAGTCCAACTGAGGATTATTAGTAATTTTGGCAATCATAATTTTTGGATGATGAGTGGGTAGAGTGTTCTCCTCACTACTCAATAACTCCTCATATAGTTTTTCACCATGCCTTAGTCCTGTGTAGACTATTTCAATATCTTTCCCCAATTCCAAACCAGAAAGCTGAATCATTTTTTTAGCCAGGTGCACCACTTTTACCGACTTACCCATGTCGAATATATAGATCTCACCTCCGTTCCCCATAGCTCCTGCTTCCAGTACTAATTGACAAGCTTCGGGAATGGTCATAAAATAACGGGTTACATCTGGATGGGTTACTGTCAACGGTTCTCTTTTCTCGATTTGTCTTTTGAAGACAGGAATAACCGATCCATTGGAGCCTAATACGTTGCCAAACCTGGTGGTAATAAAGGAGGTATTAACAGAGTTACTGGACTGGGATAGAGATTGGACATACATTTCCGCAATTCTCTTGGAAGCTCCCATAACGCTGGTAGGATTGACTGCCTTATCGGTAGAGACCATTACGAACTTTCTCACCTTATAATTGACCGCCAAATCAGCTACATTTTTGGTGCCAAATATATTGCATTTGACCGCTTCTGAAGGGTTGTCTTCCATCAAGGGTACGTGCTTGTAGGCGGCAGCATGGAATACAATTTCTGGTTGATAAGCTGCAAACAGCACCTTCATACGATTAATGTCAGTCACATCTGCAATCACCGATATCAGTTTACCCTCAGCAGGCGAGGGTAACTCATTCATCACTTCAAACAATGGACTCTCTGCATTATCAATTAGAATCAATGCCTTGGGCTTATATCTCATAGCTTGCCTAGCCAATTCACTACCAATAGAACCTGCGGCACCGGTTATCATTACCACTTTCCCCTGAAGTTCCCTGGTGATATTGACACTATTAAGCTTAATCGATTCCCGTCCTAATAGATCTTCAATGTTGATGGACTTAATCTGATTGTAGCTTAGTTCACCCCTGATCCATTTCTCAGCAGGAGGGATAGAGCGAACTTTAATATTATGTTTTAGGCACTGATCTACTACCTGATTTTTTCTATCCAATGACAAATTCGACTGGGATAGAATAAGCTCTTTTACTTGGTCTTTTTGAATAACTGCCTCAAATTGAGTCATGGCATCGAAGATTCGTACTCCATTCAAAACCTTACCAGCCTTTCTAGGGTCATCCTCCAGGAAAGCCACCACTTTCACATTGCTGTGAGTATCGGAGTCAATAATCTGTTTGGTCAACTGAGCGGACCTACCGGAGCCAAAGATTACTACCTTCTTCTTTTTTGTCACCGCTTCAGTATAGTAACCAAAAATGTACTTAACCAAAATTCTATATCCTACCAGAAAGAGTAAAGAGGCCAGGTAAGCAATAATGATTACCCCTAACGGAATCATGGTTTGTCCTGAAATGAACAAATAGACGTAGTTAACAATCAGAGTAAAAATTATTCCTAGTGTGGTAGTATAAGCTATTCTATAACCATCCTGAAGGCCGGTGTGGCGGATGATCCCGGCATAGCTTTGTGTGATTAATATAGCTGCCAGATTTACCAATAGAAACATAGGAAACCCTTTGGCCATACTGTCCAAAGCGAAGCCCTCCAACACAAAATCAAATCTCAACAGGTAGGCCAGAGCCAATGAAAAGGATAAGATAAAAAGGTCAATAATGAGTATGATCCACCTGGGCAGAATGTGGAGGCTCTGTATAAATTTTATCATAAACTGGTCTTAGCTGGGATCACTTTTGATTTACTATTGGCAATATAAGAAACTATATAATTATTTTGAGAACTAAGCTAAGCAATTTACGTACCAGTCGTCTTCGAAATCGATTTCAAGCGTTTTGAAAGACTGTCTGTTATCTTTCTTATCATTTTGATAACCTTATTGAAATCTTTTTGTTTCACAAAGATTACGTAGGTCCAGATCATGATCAGCGCAAAATCAGGCAGGCTCAAGCCCAGGGCAATGAATAAATGAAACAGGATGCCCATTGACAACATCCAGTACCGTAAACCGGGAATCCAAACCAGTAAAGGGAACAACAATTCAAAGGCGATTACCAGCCAGCTTACCATGACTAAAGTTTGCAGGTCTACCCCTTCGGTCAATGCCTGAAGCCAATTAGTGGGATAAAAATCGACCTGTAGTAAATTGAAAATTGCGGTTCCATCTATCCAGGTTTCACTGTTTAGTTTATCCCACCCTGAAACCAAGTAGATTAAGGCTACCTGTATCTGTGCTATCAAAATGCAAAAATTGTTAAGGGCATCTTGAAACAACCGAATAATCGACTCTTCGGAAAACGAGGGGCGGTTATTACAGAAAACCCCTAGAAACATATAGAACAGCACCACCTGGTCCCCGCCATTTATCACCGGGTGAGTGATATGGTGGTACATTAAAACTACCAGAAACATAACCAGAGAAAGTACATAGTTACGCTTACATAATAACCCTGTTAACAACACTACAGCCATTATAGCTTTTAGAGTTTTAGGTGAAGCAAATGAGTAATAAAATGATCCCTCTACTATTTTTTGAAAACTTAGTAACTGATTGAACAATGGGCCTAACAGCATTAGTTTAATTAAAGTGAAGGCGTACCACCCTTTGAAAAATACTTCTATGTTGTTGCAGTACCTCGGGATCAAAAGCTTCTGCTGATAAGTTGCTACCAACTTCTCCACAGTTATGGATACTGAAATATTTTTAATGTATCTGTATTCACTTCAGGATACTCCCCATATCGATTTAAAATAATTATGCTTATTGAATCGATATCCTTAAGTGCCGGCTGTTGCTGATAAAGGTAACTTAGTAAGTAGATTCTAAACGCAGGTAGCTTGTCAAATGATAAGGAATACCAGGATAAAAGCTTTTCGAAATCTGCTCGCTTCAACTGTTGATAACTAAACTTAGATAAGTATTCTTGGTGGCTACTTAATTGTGGATAGTAGGATTCCTGGTCATTTCTTTCAACACCAAGTAAATAGGTGGACCGCACACTCTTATCAGTGAAAAAGGGACCTAAAACTGAATAGCTCTTGTAATAGTTAAATAGGCTTGATTGGTTAAATGATGGCATATGAAAATCAAAGATAAAACACCCGACTAGCAACATATGTATGACCACTATAAATGAAAAAACCGCAAGCACTCTTTTTTGGAGTGTTCGCGGCTGAGAATAATCATTACCTTCTTTTATAATTTTTACAATTACTCCGAGTGATTTTTCTTTTGAATATCATATATCTTCTTGATCCCTAGAGCCCCTCCGATTGCCAATAAATATCCAATCCCAGAAATAGGCACTTGGGGGTTATCAGGAGGATCCGGTTGAGCATACGCTGTCAGTACCCCTATCAGCATTAGGAGCATTATCCAATAACCCGATTTCTTAAAAGGCCAAAAGTGTGTTGTTTTCACGCAAAAGCTGGTTAGTTCTTAATTACTTTATAATGATGAGTAGCGTTTGATCCGATTAATTTTAAAATATACATGCCCGAAGAATAGCTATCCATATTCAACTGAATTGTTCCATTGATATTTGGTGAAAGTGTACTTCTACTCACGGCAGAACCCTTACGATCCATTATAACTATTTCAACAGGATCAATGTTATCAAATAAACCTGAAATATTCAGATTTAAGAGTTCTCCAGAACCAACGGGATTAGGGTATATGGATACCCCATTAAATTCATCATCTAAAGTGGTAATGATACTTCTTCCAACTTGGATTCTAAAACGCTCAACGCCGTAGGTAAGTGGATCAGTTGTAACCTCAAAACTATATTCAAATGGCCCCGAATCATTTTGTTCAATCGGAACTTCCTCATCCAGGAATCTATCTATCAACACAAACTGTACCTCCGAAGCAAAGGTTTCTTCAATACTGAAAGTGTAACTACCTGGATCAATATTATAGATGTCCAACGGAATTAGCTTACCATTTTCCAATTGATCATAAGCGTTTATTGCCATATGCTTTTCATCTTCAGAAAGGCTTGTAATATTGAATATCCCATTGCTTCGTTTTAGCATATCAATTGATTCATCATATTCTGGTGTTGCTTCTTCGAGTAAGCGAATATAGGTAACATCCTGTGTCAGACCATCACTAAGATGTATGGTCAATAGATCCTGTACTACATCGTTTGTCCGGTAGAAAGGGCCATCTCCAGTTATTTTTGATGATTCGGTTACAGTTACAGATTGACCCGCAGCATTTGCTAAGACCCAAAAAGCCTGGCCACTCCCAATGATACCGCCAGTCAATGGACCCACTCCGTTATCCCACCAAAGATATTGGACACGGCCAGTGGCTCCATTACTACTAACTACTACCGCTGGATCAACGGAACCGGATCTGGTTACATTATCCCAATCAATGGCACTAGGGTATGGATTTCCAATAAGGTTCCAACCCACATCATCATCACCACTCCCATTAGTGTAGTCTAAATTAGTAGTAAAACTACCCTGATTCACAGGTCCAGTTAGATCGAGTGTTATGTCAACACTGGCATCTGCTAAAGAAGCAAATCCCCGACCATCATTTAAAGAAGTAGAGCTACTTGCTAAGGTCCATCCAGAGTTTGAGGCTCCTGGAATGGTCTCGTCATAAAAGTATGTATTGGAACTAGCAATGGGATTGTCATCGCTCCAATCACTTACATTTGCTCCATCAACAGGCGAAGAAATATATCGGAAAATTGGGATTCCCGCAGATTCAGTACCCATAAAGCGCTGCACCGTGACGTTACCTCCTAAATTTGCACCTCCAGTAATTGGTGCTAATCTTGCTGAACCTGTTGCATCAGAAAGTAGAGTTAAACTCCCATTATTTGGTAATCCATCAGCATCGAAAACCACACCCGGATCAAGGGTTAAGATACCAGCCACCGTAATAGTAGATTCGTTGTCAAGGTCATTTTCAACGTATAAATCAATGAAATTTGCAGATCCGTTTCCTGAGATAACTTGATCAGATGATCCACTAAACGTCATTGAACCTGAAGTCTGGTTTAATACCCCGTTGGTTAATATTAAGTTTTGATTCAGCTCTAAATTGCTTGCAACCGATACTCCTGAGTTATTGTCCACTTCTAGATTAATATTCTGAATATTAATAGGATCACCCCCGCTTATGGATTGGGCAGCACTTCCGTTTAATCGGATATTATCATTAACAAAAGTTCCCCAGCGTCCAAAATTAACGATATCTCCCCGAAAATCAAGATTGGATGATGCAGCCGCATTCGATCCAAAAATAACACTTGAACTATTTACTGTAAACGTACCGTTCACAATAAACGTCCCTGAGCCTTCAACAGTCTTATTACGGTCCCCGTTCACAGCTTCAACTATTAAATTACCGTAGGAAAATGCAGGAATCGCCTGATCGGCATTGGCTTGGAAGTTAACAGTACTATTAACATCGAAGATTGGAGTAGTGTTTGGTGAGGCAGTGGTATGCCACCATCCTTCAGTTTGGTCTACACCGTTGAAATTTGTGATCAATGAACCCGTTGAGCCAATTGATATAGTCTCTGAATTCACATAGGTATTTGCGTCTAAACAGATCAAATCACCGTCAATCGATATGGAATTTATCCTGGAGGTTGCCATACCATCTTCATTTATTGGCACATCTAAATTGAATGTCGCTCCAGAACTTATCGAAAGTCCTCCTGCTTGTATTCTAATACCAGTAATGCTAGTATTGGTTGTTTCTAAAGTACCTGATGTTATAGACATGCTAGCTCCATTAATAAAAGCAAGATCACCTGGTTGGAATACAAAGCCAACAAAAGCTCCAACGAACGAGATACGACCGGTGGAGGCTAAGTTGAAATTACAAGGAGGCAGGGGAGAAGCCAGATTCCAATAAGCTATTACCTCATTGTTTGTGAGTGCAAATACTCCGGTAGTATTTGTTGCGGTACCGGTAAATATTAACGGAGCTCCAAATTGTGATCCTATCAAGGTTGTTGTCGGTATTGCAGGAAAAAGTCCACCCCAACCAAGCATAGTTCCTTCAACTGTAAGAGGGGCTAAAATTACCACAGCACCCAGTGTATTGGCATCCAAGAATAAGTTTCGGCAGGTAGCAACTATGTCAACTCCAACTGAAACACCATTGTTAACAAAAACGTCATCACCGGTTCCAGGAAACACTCCCGCCCCATAAGCAGTTCCACCAACAGCAGCATCAAACCATACAGTACCACCTGCATTACTCCAATTGCCTGTAGCCTGAGCATAGAAGTTCAAGGCTTCCAGACGCTGGTTAGGTACTAACAATAAAAGCGTCAATAAAAAGTATAGATGTTTCATATTTTAGAGGACGTGATCAAATATAAAAAAGATAGAAGCATCACGATATATTTTCAACAATTTTTTGAATTATTTAGGGATTAATCCAAACAACTAAAACCCATCTTATCTTTAATTAGCGATAAATATAGGGAAATGAACTTATTAATCGTCCTGGATGTAGGTTTTATTTGCGTTTCGAACATAGTGCGTTCCTAATAGCTTTCACCACCCTTTCCAGCTGCACTTCAGTCATGGCCGTACCAGAGGGCAAACATATGCCATAATCGAAGAGCTGCTCCGAAACACCATTGGAGAATACCGTTGCTTGTTTAAACGAAGGTTGTATATGAAGTGGTTTCCATAAGGGTCGAGCTTCTATATTCTCATTTTGTAAATTTTGGCATATTTTCAAGTTAATACCTTCATTTCCCTGAACCGTTATACAAGTAAGCCATCGGTTTGAAAAATAGTCTTTAGGTTCTGGTAAAAACTGTATTTGTTGAATGGAAGAGAGCTTTTCCTGATAATACCGGTGGATTTCTCTTCGTCTTGCCACTCTGTCATCCAGCACCTCCATTTGTCCACAACCAATTGCTGCCAACACGTTGCTCAATCTATAGTTGTATCCTATTTGGGAATGCTGGTAGTGTAAAGCCGGATCACGGGCTTGGGTAGACAAGTACTTGGCCTTTTCAACATATTCACCATGCTCCGATACCAGGGCGCCTCCGCCTGAGGTGGTAATGATCTTGTTACCATTAAAGGAGTAAACCCCAATATCACCAAAGCTGCCTAATTTTCTCCCCTTATAGGTTGACCCTAATGCCTCCGCAGCATCCTCCACAACTGGAATATTATATTCTCGGGCAATGTCCAAAATTTCATCAATCATGGCTGGCATGCCATATAAATAAACCAATACAATAGCCTTGGGCTTTTGACCAGAGCGAATACGGGATTCAATAGCCTTTTTTAGAAGTTCCGGGTCCATATTCCAGGTCTCTGGTTCTGAGTCTACCAGCACAGGGTGTGCACCCAGGTAGTAAATGGGGTTGGCCGATGCGGCAAAGGTGAATGATGAACAGATCACCTCGTCTCCAGGTTGAACTCCCAGAATGATCAAAGCTAAGTGTATGGCAGCAGTCCCGGAGCTTAAAGCCGCTACATGCTGCACTTCATTGTAGTTTGCCAGCATTTTTTCAAATTGATCCACATATGGACCTATTGGTGCAATCCAATTCGAGGCGAATACATCCTCTACATATTTTTCTTCCTTTCCACCCATATGTGGGGGTGACAACCAGATCTTTTCATTCATGTTTTCATCATTTTCTGGTAAAGCAACACAGGAATCAATAATAGCAACAGTATGGGATTCATTACCAACCGGTGCAGGTGAGAGTACAATGGCCCGTTATACTGAGGATAGTTGTTCACCAGAAACAAATATGGTAACAGAATGAAGACAAACCCAAAACAAACTACCAATAAGGACAGCTCCACATATTTTTTTTCATAGAAAATTCCATAAATAACCGTGATTACTGCCATATCGTTCAATAAAAATCGGATGATTTTGTTTAGAGAGAATTCCCAGACAGGATCTAATTTGAACGAGAACAAAGTTTCAGAAAAAAATCCGATATATGAGAATTGTTGAAAAACGAAAATTAAGATCAATGCCAATAGCCCCATTGCCACGTAAAACATTCGTTTTACCGGATGCACCTTAGGGCTAAGCTGCCACAGCTGCCTTATCATGAAATTTAAATATCCAGAGATACCACAGCACCAGCACTACAACGTAAATGAAAATGGTAAATACATATTTGTGCATAAAGTAGAGATAATGAGGCATACTGTCCGCCACCCAAAACAAGAAGGTCACCCTGGTCAGATTCAACAAATAAATCAACAGCAATCCAGCTAATATAAACCATAACTTGCGCCAGCTGAAACTTCCGAATGCTACCATAAAGGCTACAAAAACAATCATTACATTTATACTGTTGCAACCTTCAT
>JANQPK010000425.1 GCA_028289505.1 Cyclobacteriaceae bacterium | reverse complement strand
AAATTCTTCCGTCACTATTATCTGCATGGAACACATTCATTGGAAAATTCTCTGAATCAGGCAGGATTTCAGACTGATGATATAACCGACGTTTTTCTTACCCATTTGCATTTTGATCATTGCGGGGGCGCCATCAAGGACCTGGCAGGTAACCCAACCTTTAAAAATGCACGCTACTGGTCAAACCAACATCATTGGCAATGGGCCATAAATCCCAACAGCCGGGAGAAAGCCAGTTTTCTTAAAGAAAATCTTTTACCGCTTCAGCAGCAGGGTTTGTTGCATTGGGTGGATCTTGATCTAGGCAAGTGGGACCTATTTGACTTCATCACTGTAGATGGGCACACCGAAAAACAAATGTTACCAAAGATTTCTTACCAGGACCGCACATTGGTGTTTATGGCAGATCTCCTGCCTTCCATCGGTCATATACCTGTACCTTATGTAATGGCTTATGATGTCAGACCCTTGCTGACACTGAAAGAGAAGCAGGCCTTTTTGCAGGAGGCAGCAGATAAGCAGTATATACTATTTTTTGAGCATGATCCACAGGTGGAGTGCTGTACCTTGCGGCATACCGAAAAAGGGGTGCGATTGGATCAAACCTTTAATCTGTCGGACCTGTAATGACCAAGATTGGAATTACGCTTTCAGGCGGGGCAGCCAGGGGTATTGCCCACTTGGGAGTTTTAAAAGCGTTTGATGACCTGGGCATTGAAATTAGTGCCGTATCCGGAACCAGTTCCGGGGCAATAGTAGGCTCCTTTTACGCCAGCGGTGTCCCTCCGGATGAGGTACTTAAGATCCTGAAGAAAGTCAAGTTGTTTAAATTTGTACAACCTGCAATCAGCAAAACGGGATTGTTGAAAGTAGACAAGTTGAAGAAACTATTTGCCCGACATTTGCCGGTTGATTCTTTTCAGGCCCTCACCAAGCGCTTGACCATTAATGCCACTGATATCGTAAAAGGAGAAACGCGATATTTTGATCAGGGCCCATTAATCCCACCAATACTGGCTTCCTGCTGTATGCCGGTAATTTTCGATCCAGTGGTAATTGATGGAGTATCTTACATTGATGGAGGGATTCTCAACAATCTTCCAGTGGAGCCTTTGCTGTCAGAATGCGACATAATTGTTGGGTCACATTGTAATCCAGTGGGGCAGGATTTCAAAATTAAAAATGCCAAGGCACTGCTGGAGCGAACACTGCTGATGGCAATTCGCAACAATACCTTACAACGTCAGCAACAGTGCCACTATTTTATTGAGCCACCGGCATTAACCGAGTTCATTGGATCGGATTTTGACAAAACTGAGCAAATGTTTGAAATCGGCTATCATTATGTGCAGCAGCGATCCGAAGACCTCATGAAAATTCTGGAGCAAAGGTGAGCTAAGCTCTCATTGTGAAATAATTACTATTTTTAGCGGTCTAAATGCTCCAAAATTGAAATTACTTGCACAGTTTAGTTTCTGGTTGACAGGCTGGAAAAAGGTTGGTGAGTATCCGGAAAACACTCCTAAATCCGTGATGATTGCAGCACCTCATACCAGCAATTGGGATTTCTTTTATGCCAGAGCTGCATTTTTTTTGTTAGGTATACCGGTGAAGACCACGATCAAGAAAGAAGCTATGTTTTTTCCCTTAAACCTGGTGCTCAAGTTTTTTGGGGTCATACCTATCGATCGCAATAAAAAGTCCGAAGGCCTATCTAAAAAAAGTAGTATGGTAGATGCTATGGTCCAATTGTTTAATGAAAGAGAGGAGTTGGTGATTATGATTACCCCCGAAGGTACCAGAAGATATGTTCCTAGATGGAAAACAGGATTCTATCATGTGGCTAGAAAAGCACAAGTGCCGATCATTTTAGGCTATCTTGACTATAAGAAGAAGCAAGCAGGTATTGGTCCGGTGATGTATCCCAGTGGAGACTTTGAACAAGATCTGGAAATCATTATGGATTTCTATCGAGGAGTTACCGGTAAATATCCGGACCAGGGTGTGCGCTAGGCGGGGATGGCGTGAGCTACTTGACTTATACAAAGAATTAATTGTATAAATCAACAGGATTACTAAATTTGATCAGGAACAGGAATTATCCACACAAATTTAAATTCATGAAAAAGATATTTATTGCCGCGTTATTCATTGCCGGATTCAACTTTGGAACGGCAACTGATCTTAAGGCCCAAGCCAGTGAAGGCGCTATGCGGGTTGGTGGTCAATTAGGCTTTGGGACTTCTATTGAATCCCTGGGAATTGGCGCTCGCTTTGACTATGCCGTTACTGATCAAATCTTATTGGCTCCCGATTTGATGTATTTTTTTGGTAAGAGTGAGAGCGGAATAGACTTCGATTGGTTTGATATTAATCTCAATGGTAATTACCTCTTTGACATAGGTAATCCGAATATCATTCCTTATGCTTTGGCAGGTTTAAATTTTGCCATATTGTCATCTGACTATGACGGAAGTGGTAGCCCCATTGATGTAAGCTCTAGCAGTACCGAAGTTGGATTGAATCTAGGTGGTGGAGCGGATTTTCCGCTAGGTACCCTTACCGCATTTGGTGAGTTGAGATTCGTATTGGGTGATGCAGACCAACTGGTAATTGCAGGTGGTGTAAAATTCCCCATCAATTAGTCAATCAATGGTCTGAGGGCCGGTGATCAGGGGTATTTGCCAAGCTATTATCTCCTTGATTGGATGGGAGCCAGTGGGTGTGTTCCCAGAGCTTAAAAAGTACGTGATCATGGTAGCTACCCATACCAGTAATTGGGACTTTCCCCTTCGCGTTTTGGCCTGGGGAATCATGAATCGTAAAATCATTTAGCCCTTTAGCTGGCTGTTTAAAGCTTTAGGTGGATATCCGGCAGATCGTCAGCAAATCTCAATTTAGCGCAAATCTTTTTGGAAACGGATTCCTTTGTACTGGCATTTGCACCTTAAGGAACAAGATCACAGATAAAACATGTCGCACCTGGATTTTATCAGTATTGTGAAGCAGGCTTGGCTGAGTTATGACCAAAGCCGTTCTATTAAAACCATCAGGGATATCAGTGCCAATGTTTCTACTAATCATGTATATAGGATAGACTTTGAGGGTGGGCATCAACCGGTGATTGCCAAGTTATCATATTTTGGTTACTACGAACATTTTGTGGAGGACCATACGATTATCAACAGCCTAGCAAACAATCTCCCCGCACCTTACGAAAACTTGCTATCCAGGTCATTGATGAAAGGAAACAGCCTGTTCATTTATCGACATCAGGATAGTATCCTGGATGCCTGGATCGTTTTTTACAGACCAATTGAAATCCGTGAAAAGCTTCCCCGTAGGTTGCATCAGCATCATATCTTGGAACTAGGGTCACAATTTGCCCATTTTCATCAGGCTTGTGCATCCATCCGAAACACCTTGCCTTCTTCTTCCAAAACTTTGAAGATAGATATTGAACATTTGTTAACCATAATAGAAACCGAAGTTGGAAAATTCGAACATCGTGGACATCTCGATTCCATCAAACTACACTGCCAGCAGTTTCTGAATAGCTGCGAACAATTGGGAGCAGATTCATTGCCGGATCTGCCGATTTTTCTCGATTGGAATATTGGTAACTTCTCGGTTACCCAAGATCTTAAGTTGTTTTCTAGGTGGGATTATGATTGGTTCAGACTAGGAAGCCGGATACTAGATTTCTATTTTTTTAGCAGGGTAGTCTCTGATGCCGGAGATAGGACCATTTTTAGTTACAACATAACCACTTTATGTGAGGAGCGGTTCATTGAATTTCTTAAGCGCTATCATCAGGTTTACCCACTGACTGAACAGGAAATCAGATTTCTCCCTGAAGCTTATAGATTCTTTATTCTCAACTATGTCATTAAGGATGGGCGATATTTTTTTCATGAGATATTTGCCACCAAGCTTCAGATGGAGGCTTTTGAGTCCTATTTGCCTTCAGTGGCAAACTTTCCAGTGGAGTTGCTGCTAAAGGAGCTTAATATTTAATAAAGTTCTAACTTGCTAACTATGCATAGAGTCGAATTTCTGTCACTGGTAAAAAATTATAAAGTGGTATTTCTGGATTCTTATGGAGTGCTTAAAAACCATAAAGGGTTGATTGATGGAGTTCCTGAGACCATCGAACACCTGCGTTCACGGGGAACTATTGTTAAAATACTCACCAATGACGCCAGCAGAAGCAGACAACAACAAGTAGATTTATTCAATTCATTGGGATTAAATGGCTTAACTACCGAGCACATCATTACCTCCGGAACCTTGGCACGTCTTTTCTTACAGGACAAAAGGATAAAAGGAAAAATTGGCTACTTGGGCACCGAAAATGCGGCAGATTATATCCTGCATATTGATCGGGATTCAGTACCGATAAGCGCCATCGATTTGGAAGACTGTGATGATATTGCGGCTTTTGTTTTTCTGGATGATGAAGGGTTTGATTGGAATATTGATATTAACAAAACCATCAACCTGCTAAGAATGAAAAATATTCCAGTGGTAGTAGCCAACTCGGATAAACTATATCCTGTTTCTCCCAGGGATGTAGCGGTGGGAACTGGCGGTATTGCCAAGCTGGTTGAAAACATCCTCAACCGTAAGTTTATTCATTTTGGTAAACCGGATTCCCAGATGTTTATGTTTGCCTATAATCAATTGCTCTCAACCCAAGATTTCAGTAAGCATGAAATTCTAATGGTTGGTGACACCTTGCACACTGATATTCTGGGCGGTAACAAATTTGGCCTGGATACCGCCCTGGTGCTTACGGGCAATACCATTGAATCCTCTGTGGAGAGTCTGGTGACTGCCACCGGTATCATTCCTGATTATATCTGTCAGAGCATTACCCAATAACAGAATCTTTTCTGCCTTCACCCAAATCGTTTACAAAAAGGTTTTTGATCTCGAATAGGGATATATTTATCGAACAACCAGTTTTTGCACGCCTCAAGTTCAGAAGGAGTAACCATTTCTAGTTTAGATGAATACTATTGGAATAAAAAATATCGATCATCCAAACGCCTATTTTACCAGGACGGAAGCGAAGTTTCCGAACAACAATTGGCTACTCAATAACAGCTCGATTAGCGTTTTCCTATGGTACGTCCCTTGGCGGTACGCGAACTGACTTTTAAA
>JANQPK010000423.1 GCA_028289505.1 Cyclobacteriaceae bacterium | reverse complement strand
ACCTGGAGATGATCAGGCTCAAGACTGCAGTATTGCTAGGGTTCAGCATGGAGTTGGGGGCTATTTTGGCTGAAGCCCCTGAAGATCATCAGCTACTACTTAAGAATTTCGGGGTCAATATTGGATTGGGGTTTCAATTAAAGGACGATTTGCTGGATGTATACGGTGAACAGGCCAAATTTGGCAAGCAGGTAGGAGGGGATATCATTTCGAATAAAAAGACCTATTTACTAATCAAGGCCATGGAAGAATCCACTGAGGGGCTGACACAATCTTTGATGCACTGGCTGAACCAAACAGACTTTATCAAGGAAGAAAAAGTAGCCGCAGTTACTGAAATATACAATCAGCTGGGAATCAAAGGACTTACCGAAAAAAAGATTAATCAATACTTTTCAAAAGCTTATCGGGCCTTGGGTCAATTGGGTATGGAGCAGCATAGATTAAAGGAGCTTCAGGCTTTTACAGACTTTCTGATTAACCGTGAGCAATGATCCTTAATACCACCACCTGGATCCTAATCATTACCATTATTACCAGTATTTATGCCTGGAACCACCCTGATATCTATCAGAAGTGGATCTTGAATCCCTATAGAATTAAGCATCATAGACAGTATTGGAGGTTCTTAACCTCCGGCTTCGTACATATCAATTATGTGCATTTGTTTTTCAATATGTTCGCCTTGTTTTTCTTTGGTCAGAATGTAGCCTACTATTTTGGACCCAACGGTGATACCCTCATGGTGGTACTTTACCTGCTGGGAATCATGATTTCTGATATTCCAACTTATCTGAAATATCAGAACATGCCCAATTACAATTCTTTAGGGGCTTCAGGTGGAGTAGCCGCAGTGGTGTTCAGCAGCATTATGTTCGATCCACTAAATCCAATTCGAATCATGTTCATCCCTATTGATATTCCCGGATTTGTGCTAGGAGCGTTGTATATTATTTATTCGTACTACCAAGGCAAACGCATGGCCGACAACATCAATCACGATGCGCATTTATTTGGGGCAATTTTTGGTTTGTTGTTTACGGTGGCACTTAGACCAGGAGTAGTAGTATCCTTTGTAGAACAGATTTCTAATTGGAGTCTTTAGAATATCCGGGTATATCTGTTAAATTTGCCACTTTATGACCATTCAAAATTAGATTATGGAATTTCTTGAAGGAGGGGCAACTGCATTCATATGGATCGCCATTGTTATATTGTCAGCGGTGATCGGTTTGAGTACCACCGATGTACTGAATTTGAAAGACAAGAAGGACGATCAATCTTAGCCAGACCAGGCAATAGTCAAACAAAAAAGGACACCTGGTTGGGAGTCCTTAAGAATTTCATTTGTTACACTTTAGGCTTCGATAGACACAAAGGACCGGTTGTTGCGTCCTTTTCGAAAGACCACGGTACCATCGGTTAATGCATACAGAGTATGGTCTCTGCCCATTCCTACGTTTTTCCCCGGATGATGCACCGTACCTCTTTGTCTTACGATTATGTTCCCAGCTATAGCGCTTTGACCGCCGTATATCTTCACACCTAGTCTCTTACTTTCCGATTCACGTCCATTTCGCGAGCTACCGGCTCCTTTCTTATGTGCCATAGTTATTTACTAGTAATTTCTTCTATTTGAATTCTGGTGAAATCCTGTCGATGGCCGTTCAGGTTCTTATAACCTTTTCGCCGTTTTTTCTTGAACACCAGTACTTTCTCTGATTTCACATGCTCCAGGATCTTTCCTGAAACTTTTGCACCCTTCACTTGTGGGGTACCTACATCGACCTTGCCATTGTTATCCACCAACAGTACTTGGTCAAATGATACGGAAGCGCCAGTCTCTCCCTCCAATTTAGGAACATAGATCGACTGATCTTGAGCTACTTTGAACTGCTTACCGCCTATGTCTACTATTGCGTACATGCTTTTAAATAAAATAGATTTTAAAAACGGAGTGCAAATATAACTCAATTATGGTTTTTATCAAACCTACACCGAAGCATAATGGCCTACTTAAAATAATTTAGAATTTTTTTAATCCCTGTGATTATCAAGTTTTGGTTTTATGGGTTAATGGCAAGGAATTAATCTACAAAAAGTTATACTCCGAAAACCAAGTTGGCTCCATAAAAAATCCATAGATTTCATAGGATATCGTCTTTGATTTTTGCTCTCTATTTTGCAATATTGTAAGAGATCGCATCGGTTATTTTTGGTCCTTTCACCTGGTGCAATCAACCAATTTTTATTGTAGGATTTAGTAGACTAGAATAGTCTATCCTACAATTTTTTTGTCTTAATTTTTAGGAATATTGAATATTAAACCTATCCACGAATGAGTGAAATTGCTGGGCTTCAAGAGCCACTTTTACAAGAGAATAAGGGTCGATTTGTACTTTTTCCCATTGAACACGACGACATTTGGCAGTTTTATAAAAAGGCAGAAGCCAGTTTTTGGACTGCTGAAGAAATTGACCTTAGCCAGGATTTAACTGACTGGGAGAATCTGAACGATGGAGAACGTCATTTCATTACCCACGTACTGGCATTTTTTGCAGCTAGCGATGGTATTGTAAACGAAAATTTGGCTGAGCACTTTGTGGCTGAAGTTCAGTATACTGAGGCCAAATTCTTCTATGGCTTCCAAATTGCCATTGAAAATATCCACTCAGAAACCTACTCACTGCTAATTGACACTTATGTTAAAGATGGGGCTGAAAAGGATCGGTTATTCAATGCCATCGAGACTATGGATTGCGTGAAAAAGAAAGCAGACTGGGCACTGCGGTGGATTGACGAGGGAAGTTTTGCAGAAAGACTGATTGCATTTGCCGCAGTGGAAGGCATATTTTTCTCCGGTAGCTTTTGTTCTATCTTTTGGCTGAAAAAACGGGGTTTAATGCCTGGTTTAAGTTTCTCGAATGAACTTATATCCCGAGATGAAGGACTACATTGTGACTTTGCCTGCCATCTATACACCAAGCACGTAATTAACCAGCTTCCTGAACAAACCGTTATTGAGATTATAGAAGATGCAGTTAGTATCGAAAAGGAATTCGTAACTGATTCCCTACCGGTTAATTTAATCGGCATGAATGCAGACCTGATGTGCCAGTACATCGAGTTTGTGGCAGATCGACTGCTCAATGAACTTATAGATAAGAAAATATATAACTCCACCAATCCATTTGATTTTATGGAAATGATATCGCTTCAGGGTAAAACCAACTTTTTTGAGAAGCGGGTAGGAGAATACCAAAAAGCAGGTGTGATGAAAAAACCTGATGGAGAGGAAAATATGGCTCCTAAGTTTTCATTGGACGAAGATTTTTAATATCACTTCGTCAACATCTGACCAGGGAATAAACCGAATATTTAAAAACACTAAAACTTAAGCAAAACGAATGTTAGTTGTAAAAAGAGACGGGCGACGGGAATCCGTAAAATTTGACAAAATAACAGCCAGGATAGAGAAGCTTTGCTACGGGCTAGACAGGAATTATGTGGAACCAGTCGACATTGCCAAAAAAGTTATATCAGGTATCTATGATGGTGTCACTACGGTGGAATTAGACAATCTAGCTGCAGAAACAGCTGCGTCTATGACCACCAGACATCCTGACTTCGCTAAACTAGCCGCCAGGGTGGCCATCTCCAATCTGCATAAAGTTACCAGTAAGTCTTTTTCCAATACCATGAAAAGACTTTACACTTATGTAGACCCCAAGACCGGTAAGAATGCTCCCTTGGTATCAAAAGATATCTACGGAATCATCAAAAAGAACGCCGCGCTTTTGGATTCTACCATCATCTACGACCGCGACTTCAGTTACGACTATTTCGGTTTTAAGACCCTTGAGCGATCTTACCTGATGAAAATCGACGGTAAGATAGTGGAGCGGCCTCAACACATGCTTATGAGAGTGGCGGTCGGGATACATGGAGAGGATATTGAGGCTGCCGTGGAGACCTACAACTTGCTATCTGAAAAATGGTTTACCCACGCTACCCCTACCCTATTCAACGCTGGAACACCTAAGCCTCAGTTATCCTCTTGTTTTCTGCTAACTATGAAGGAAGACAGTATTGAAGGCATTTATGATACTTTGAAGCAGTGTGCCAAGATTTCCCAATCAGCGGGAGGTATT
This sequence comes from Cyclobacteriaceae bacterium, assembly GCA_028289505.1. Lineage (GTDB taxonomy): Bacteria > Bacteroidota > Bacteroidia > Cytophagales > Cyclobacteriaceae > SZUA-3. The sequence goes on along the minus strand of JANQPK010000423.1, from coordinate 11,968 downwards.
GGATTGAGTGCACATCATGTGAGGGCTAAGGGTTCCTACATCAAGGGCACCGGTGGAACCTCCAACGGTATCGTACCGATGCTTCGTAATTTTGACATGACCGCTCGATATGTCGACCAGGGTGGCGGTAAAAGAAAAGGGAGTTTTGCCATATATCTGGAACCATGGCATGCTGACATTTTCGCCTTTCTCGACCTAAAGAAGAATCATGGAAAAGAGGAGCTCCGTGCTCGTGATTTGTTCTATGCGCTTTGGGTACCGGATCTATTTATGAAACGAGTAGAACAAAACGAAAACTGGTCATTATTTTGTCCGAATGAGTGTCCTGAATTATCCGAATGCTACGGAGAAGAATTCGAGCGGCTTTATGAAAAATATGAAAAGGAAGGACGATACCGCAAGCAGATAAAAGCTCAGGATCTATGGTTTGAAATATTGGAGGCCCAAATTGAAACGGGCACTCCATATATGCTTTATAAGGATGCTGCCAATAAAAAATCAAATCAGAAAAATCTGGGTACCATAAAATCCAGTAATCTATGTACCGAAATCATTGAGTATACTTCTCCAGATGAAGTTGCAGTTTGTAATTTGGCTTCAATTGCACTGCCAAAGTTTGTAACAGAAGATGGCACTTTTGATCATCAAAAGCTATATGACATCACCTACGTAGTTACCAAAAACCTCAATAAGGTTATTGACATTAACTACTATCCAGTAGAAGAGGCCAAAAGGTCTAACATGCGCCACCGGCCTATCGGCATCGGCGTTCAGGGATTGGCAGATACCTTCATCATGTTGCGCATGCCCTTTGATTCTGAAGAAGCCAAAGGCCTGAACCAGGATATTTTTGAAACCATCTACTTTGCCTCTATGTCGGCCTCCAAAGACCTCGCCAAGTCTGAGGGTGCTTACGAAACCTTTAAAGGCTCTCCAGTATCCAAGGGTATTTTCCAATTTGATATGTGGGGTATTACTCCAAATTCCGGTCGCTGGGACTGGGATAGCCTGAAAAAAGAGGTGAAAAAGCATGGTGTTCGCAACTCCTTGTTGTTGGCACCAATGCCTACAGCCTCAACTTCACAAATCTTGGGTAATAATGAGTGCTTTGAGCCTTATACTTCCAATATCTACACCAGACGTACACTAAGTGGAGAGTTCATTGTGGTAAATAAGCATCTGATGAGAGATCTTATCCGATTGGGCCTCTGGAATGATAGTATGAAAAACCGGATGATCGAAGCAAATGGTTCGGTTCAGCATATCCCGGAGATTCCACAGAACATCAAAGACCTCTACAAGACCGTTTGGGAGATATCACAAAAGGTAATTATTGAAATGGCTGCCGAACGCGGAGCTTACATTTGCCAGAGTCAGAGTATGAATATCCATATTCAAGATCCGAATTTTGGTAAAATGACATCGATGCATTTCTACGCATGGAAAAAAGGTCTGAAGACCGGAATGTATTACTTGAGATCAAAAGCAGCTACAGATGCTATCAAGTTCACACTGGACAAAGATGCTTTGAAGAAGCCTGAAGCAGAGGAAGTTACCCATGGGGAAATGTCAATGGCTCAAAAGCAATCAGACATGCAGTGTTCGCTTGACAACCCCGATGAATGCATCGCTTGCGGTAGTTAGCCACGGTTGCTAAGTTTAGAGATTATTTGAGGGTTTAATCCTCCATTTCTACCAGCTCTAACCAGTTATCAGGAATAGAAAGAATTTGCTTTTCTAGCAATAACTGATGCATTAGATCTGTGTAGAGAAGATCCTGAACCGCTATATTGCGATCAGCAACCATTGTTGCTGCTAAACCCGCACTTTGACCTAGGACCATAAATGTGGGTAAAATTCTGATCGCACCATAAGCCACATAGCTGGAGGATACACAAGTTGGTGTAATCAAATTGCTACACTCCTGGGCTTTGGGAATTAAAGCACGCCAGGAAATACCAAAAGGCCGCCAGTCGTCACCCCCAAAGACAAACCCTTCATTATAGGCATAACCGTCCATTACAATTCTCCGAGCATGGTGGGTATCTGGTGGCCACCAGGCAATAGCCACCGGATCCATCACTTGTTGTTTATTGTCTCGGCGGGTTTGATGTTCTGTAATTACATAGTCTGATACCATTCGACGGGCACTGCGAATGTAAAGACGCCTGGGCCAGCCTTGGTTGTCGGTAAACTCATCCTTGCATAATCCCCACCCCTCCCACTTGGCTCGGGTGAGACTGTCCACTCCAGGATCATTTTGTAAAAACCAGATTAAACCCATGGTAAAGTCCCGGTGATACCGGACCACACTATCCTGAGTTTGGTAGCTACCCTCGGGGTACATCCAATTCTCTCCGTATAGATTAGCAGATAAATCATGCCAGCTGCCAAGATCTGTTTTTCCATTGGGGCGATTTACTGCCGGCGCAAATAGGGTTCCACCTGCCGCCAGATAGCGACGGTATATCTCATAGGTCTCCGGCTGATAATTATTTGGTTTGGAGATGGCAACCCTATTTGATGGTTCACGTGTTAAACACAGTCTAAAACAAAATCCCTGCACGTGCTTGTCTTGTGCTCCATACTCCCCTATTGAGCCAGGCTGAATGGTAGCAATCAAGCCACTAGTTGAATCCCCTGAGATAATGTATGGATCTACCAAGACCTCAAACTGTCGATAATGATTGTCAACTTGAATCCCGTTTTTGGTTTCTCCGTATAGTGCGTTAGCCTCACGCTTGGTCTCGGTTGAAATACCTGCAAAATGCACCAAATGGCCTTCAATGGAAGCGTCGATAAATACTTCAGCAGATACCTGAGTTCCATCTTCCAAGGTTGCATGTTCAATAGTGGTCCCGCGTTTATGAATGCCCTGAGATTCACGGATCCGCATTCCTCGGATTATATTTATATTTTTCTCCGCAGCCAGAAACCCTTCAATGATCTCTTCTGCTACTGATGGTTCATAACGTGAATACCAACCAAACTGATCGAACTCTGGTTCTCTTCCGTAATGCTTTTCGATGGCTGTATAAAGCTCTCTAGCGATCCCACCAATGACCACGGAACTGCCGAAACGAATGTCCTTTACAATTCCCTCTACCATCATTCCTCCCGGGTGGCCGGTGGGTTCAATAAGTATTACTTTCTTATTTAGACGGGCTGCTTGAATGGCGGCGGTAAATCCAGCCTCACTACCACCAAGGATACAAATATCCGCGTGTAGTCCGGTTGATTCAGTAGATGAATCTTGGCAACTTAATAATATAGCGAATCCCAAAAATCCGATGATACGGATAGACTCTGAAACCGTCATTCAGAAGTTTTTTCAGAGGATCGTTTTTTATTGGTTATAGCGTGTTGTGCTGCTTTTGCCTGATCCTTTAGATCTATTGAATGAAAATCAATCAGGTCTAATTGAATATCTCGGTACTCCGCATTGGTTTCAAACTCTTCAATGATCTCCACTACATCCTGATCAATATGAACCGATTTTGAAGCATCGATAATCACCTTCGATCCATCAGGAATATGACTCAAAGTCCTCAGGATACTGGCCTTATTGATAAAGGTGACATCTTCTGCCAGCTCAAGGTGGATGGTTTCATCCTTCAAATGCTTATCTGACTCGAACAGGAATGGCTTTTTGTAATTATTGTAAAGAATGTACATGATGGCAACTACCAATCCGATTGCAATACCTACCAGCAAGTCAGTGAGCACGATACCCAAAATAGTAACCATAAATGGCACAAAATGACGACGGCCCAGGGCGTACATTTGTTTAAATAATACTGGTTTGGCCAGTTTATAGCCCACCAGGAAAAGGATTGCGGCCAGACTGGCTAGTGGAATTTGGTTGAGCAAGGCTGGAATTATCATAACACATCCCAATAGCCAAAAACCATGAAGAATTGCGGACATTTTGGTATGACCACCAGATTGGATATTGGTGGAACTTCTAACAATTACCTGGGTTACTGGTAAACCTCCAATAAGACCGGAAACCATATTCCCAATACCCTGTGCCTTAAGTTCTAGATTTGCCGGTGAAATTCGTTTGAAGGGATCCATTTTGTCAGTTGCTTCCAAACATAACAGGGTTTCCAAACTAGCCACAACCGCAAGTGTAATACCGGTCACCCAAACTGCTGAGTTACCGATCTGACTAAAGTCAGGGAAGGTAAACTGCGCAAAAAATCCGCTAATCGAATCTGCTACTGGTATCGCTACCAGTTGATTGGGCCTTAGTGAAAAGTCAGGCATACTTTGAAAGATTGTGTTGAGAATGATACCCACAATTACCACGATCAAAGGACCTTGGATGACCTGGAAGATTTTGATTCGTTTCATAAAGGGCTGTTCCCACAGGATCAAGATTATCATAGAAACCACGGTGATGATTACCGCTCCTGGACTGATGGCTTCCAGCATATAGTAGAGTTGTGAAAAAGTATTGTGTCCATCACCTGAGGCAAAGGCCATATTACCTTCATATTCGCTGTCATACCCAAAAGCATGAGGTATTTGCTTGAGAATAATGATAATACCGATCCCGGTCAACATCCCTTTAATCACAGAAGATGGAAAATAGTAGCCTATAATTCCAGCTTTGGCAAAACCTAAAACCAACTGAATGATACCTCCTATTACCACTGACATCAGGAAGATCTCAAAAGCACCAAGCTCATTAATCGCCGCCAGCACAATTACTGCCAGCCCGGCTGCTGGGCCACTAACTCCCAGAGGTGATCCACTGATACTACCTACTAATATTCCACCTACGATACCTGCAATAATACCAGAGAACAATGGTGCTCCGGAGGCCAATGCAATTCCCAGACAAAGTGGAACCGCCACCAGGAATACTACTATTGAAGCGGGGATATCAAATCTTAGGTTCCCAAAGATACTCTTGTTTAGAACACTCATGTGTTTCCAGATTTATGGTTGAATTGGTTAGAAAAAGATAAGCAAGAAAACAAAAATATGGAACTTTTCGTTATAATAATAGCAATACTATTACAGGTATTGATTTTACTTTTGAAATTGAGTTTATTACCTTCGTAATCAACATTATTACTTTTATATGGCAGTTGGCCTAAGAATATCGTTAAATAACAGACTGTACCACCGGGACCCTCAGGAGACAGCTCTCGGTAGAAAAATCATTAAGCACAGTATCCTGCTGATCGATAAAATTGGATTTGAAGCTTTTAACTTTAAAAAGCTGGCATCCTTCATGCAATCTACCGAAGCTTCAGTTTATCGCTATTTTGAAAATAAGCACATGCTGTTGCTTTACCTGGTTTCCTGGTATTGGGAGTGGGTAAGTTTTTTGATCGATGTTAATTCCATGAACGTGGATGATCCCAAGCAACGTTTAAAGATTATTATTCAAACCTTAGTTTCCGCTCCTAAGGAAAACCCTTCCATTGAATATGTAAACGAAAGTGTCTTGCACCGGATCATAGTTTCTGAAGCCAGCAAGGCCTATCATATAAAGGAAGTCGACGAAGAGAATGAGGATGGATTGTTCCTGAATTACAAGCGTTTGGCTCAAAAAGTGGCCGGAGTAATTAACGAAATAAATCCTGAGTTTGCATATCCCAACGCTTTGGCCAGTACCTTTTTTGAGATGGCCAACAACCATATCTATTTTGCACAGCATCTTCCCAGTCTAACCGATGTGACAGTAGAGAAGAACAATTACACCGAAGTAGAAAAAATGCTTCTGCACTTCGCCTTTGCTCTTCTCGAAAGATAAAAGAAAAACCCCAGGCCGAAGCGAGGGGTTTATTAAATCAGGGAACAACTGATCAACGGGTTATATAAAAGACGCACTTTTTTTAAAAATGGTTGGCAAGGCCCAGATAGGTTTGGAATATTTTCCTAAATTATTTCCATGGACCGTCGGGAATTTCTAGGTTCCGCCATTGCGCTAACCGCCACCTCACTATTACAAGCACCAGCCCAGGCTTCATCAAGGGGAAAGAATAGATTTTACAGCACAGGATTCTTCGCTTTAGCAAGGAAGAAAGACCATTGGTGGTTTATCACTCCCGATGGAAAACCTTTTTTTTCCATAGGTTTGAATCATATCGATCCTGCAAGCCTGCGATATCCTGAAAATATTCATCTGTGGCGAGACCAATATAAAGGAAGTACCATTATCTGGCTTAGAGAATCGGTAGCACCCAATCTCCACCGGTGGGGTTTTAATACCATTGGATGGGAACAGGAAGTAACAGTGCGCCAATGGCCGCATTCCCGGTCATTCACGCTTGAGGAACATCAGGCACATGGTATGCCTTATTGTCATATGTTGCCTTTTATGGAATCGCATCAATGGCAACAACATACCCAACATTACGATTTCAACAGTAAACAATGGGAAGAATGGTGCGATTATGTAGCTAGGGCACATTGTGCTGAACTCTCCATGGATCCCAATCTCATCGGATACTTTTACAGTGACTGTCCTACCTGGGTACATACCAGGCCACAAAATGAGTGGCGAGGTCCTATTTTTGACCCTGACTTGTTGAATTCGGAAGCAGGTAAAAAGGAGCTGCATAACTTGGCAAGTCGATATTATCAAGTTACCCACCAGGCTGTCCGTCGATACGACAAGAACCACCTGATCTTGGGAGATCGCTATGAAGCAAATGCCCCCATACCTATGGAGCTGATCAAAAGCGCCTTGCCTTGGGTGGATGTGTTTTCATTTCAGGATTTTAGAGAGCCGGTCACGCATTTGCAGTATTGGCATAAGGTGACCCAAAAACCAGTATTGTTAGCAGACGCCGCCAAGATCAAGTGGATGACGGAACCGGGTGAGTTTACCCGCAACAGTGGTCAATGGTATGCAGAGACACTATCCCAATTACACAGAAATCCCGGGTGTGTGGGATTTCACCTCTGTGGGGCTTATCAGCGCAACAAAGCCAGACGTTATGGACTGCTCGATGAACAAGAGCACCCCGACCAGGAAAACGTGGGGTTGATCACCAAAGCCAATCAGAAAATCAATCAATGGATGCAGGACCAATTTTAATGGTATGTTTAAATTATCAATGTTAGGACCATCCGGCAAATGTTGAAGAAGTTTCCCGACACTATCATCATAATACAAGCTATCCTGCTGGTTTTTATCGCACTCACCTGGCTGATCCCAGCTGGTGAGTTTTCACGAGTAGAAATCGATGGTCGTATGATCATTGAACCTGGCACCTTCACCAAGGTAGACCCTAGTCCTCAGGGGCTGGGAGCGTTCTTTATGGCTCCCATCAAAGGCTTCATGTCAGCCGCTCAGATCATAGCTTTTGTTTTTTTGGTGGGTGGGGCTTTTACCATTGTCACCCGTACTGGGGCCATTGATGCTGGGCTTCAGTATATAATTCGCCTTAGTGAAAAACACCCACATTATAAAAACTGGGTGTTACCACTGATGATCACTCTTTTTTCACTTGGAGGAGCTACCTTCGGTATGAGCGAGGAAACGCTGGTATTCGTGTTAATAACTATTCCCCTGGCCCTCACTCTCGGATATGATTCAATAGTAGGAGTAGCCATCACATTTGTAGGTGCTGGAGTAGGTTTTGCCGGAGCCTTTATCAATCCCTTTACTATTGGTATCGCCCAGGGTATCGCAGAGCTGACCCCTGCCAGCGGTATGGGATACCGCATAGTGGTTTGGCTGGTGATGACCACTTTGGCTATAGTATACATCATGCGATACGCCCATAAGATTGAAAAGAAACCTGAGGCCAGCTTGGTCCACAATATAGATCAATCCCGGGATCAATCCTTGGGCCTGCATAGTGATAATCTGGAACTAACCCGTTCGCGAAAACTGGTTTTAATGACATTGATGCTTACACTTATTGGTCTGGTAGTAGGGGTTAGTTATCTGGGATGGTATATCAATGAGATTTCAGGGTTGTTTATTGGTATGGGCATGGTTGCTTCACTGGTTTCACGTTTATCCGCCGATGATACCATCAAGGCATTTGTCGCCGGTGCTAAAGATATGATGACAGCTGCCTTAATTATTGGACTGGCCAAGGGCCTGGTGGTTGTAGCCGAGGATGGCAAAATAATCGATACCATACTCAATGGAATTGCCGGAGGCACACGTGATTTTCCTGCCTATGTCAACGTGCAGGTAATGTTTGCCTTCCAGTCGTTTCTGAATTTTTTTGTGCCCAGTGGATCAGGGCAGGCAGCATTGACCATGCCCATTATGGCGCCTCTAAGTGACCTGCTGGGGATCAGCAGGCAGACCGCAGTGCTAGCTTATCAGTTTGGAGATGGTTTGTCAAACATGGTAATTCCTACCAGTGGCATCCTGATGGGGGTGCTGTCGATTGCCAGAGTTCCGTATCACCTATGGATGAAATGGATGCTGCCACTTTTCCTGATCTTAACATTAGTAGCCATGCTGATGTTGCTGCCACCAATCCTAATGTTTGAATGGTAGTTTCGAATCAAATCAATGCCCATTAACGTGCATGTCACTGCCCATGATGTACGATATCGGATACCACTCGATTGGTACAACATTTCTAACATGTTCATAAATAAATACTTACAATAACGGTCTGAGTTTTGCATTAACTTTCATATGACTTTTATCGGATTCGTATTGTGGTGTATCCTTTTGATTATCTGCTGGCCACTGGCGATAGCGATGCTCTTATTGCTCCCACTGGTGTGGCTGATTTTATTACCATTTCGCATTATAGGATTCACCTTGGAGCTGTTCTTTAAACTGATCTCCGCAGTACTACTTTTTCCTTTTAAGATCTTGAAAGCTATTTAAATCAAGGCTACAACTTGTTTGAGGAAGGCAACTTCTTGTTGGTCAAAATCATCGATTTGATCACTGTCAACATCCAATACCATCGAAACCTCCCCATTCTTTATTACTGGAAGTACTACTTCTGATTTTGAATCACCGCTGCAGGCGATATGCCCGGGGAATTGCTCCACATCCGGCACTACCATCACTTCCGCTGCCTTCCAGGCAGCCCCACAAACACCTTTACCATAGCCAATCCGAGTGCAGGCCACCGGACCCTGGAATGGCCCTAGTACCAGTTCATTACCTTTGACCAGATAGAAGCCCACCCAAAAGTATGCCCTTGTCTGTTTCAGCACCGCGGCAATATTGGAGAGATTGGCGATCAGGTCATTTTCAGTGGCAATCAAGGCCTCAATTTGTGATAACAAGCTATCCAATTGTTGCTGCTTATCGACATTCTTTGGTATTTCAATCTGATGCATTTGGGTTGTAATAAATATTTAATTGGTCTCCACAAATCATACGACTATCATGGCATGAAGTTGGGATAGTTGGAGAATCAATACCTGAACCGAAGCTAGTGGGTGCTGTGAATACCCTGGCTTCATCCCACAAACCCTGGTCAATAATGCTTTTCAACAAATAGGCTCCTCCCTCCACCAGTACACTCTGTACCTCTCTTTGGTAAAGATCTTCCCAAATCTCTGGTAAAGTCTGGACTTCAGATACTTTTATAAACTCAAATCCATGGCAGCTTTCATTTTTAACCGTATTGTAGCAAAGAGTATGGACTTTTCCATCAAATAGTTTTAACGTGCTACTTAATTTCAAATCCGGGTCAAGCACAATTCTGATGGGGTTAGGTCCATGCCAATGTCTGACGGTTAACGCGGGATCGTCATAATATGCGGTGCTTCGACCCACCATAACTGCGTCCTCCGATGCTCGATAGAGGTGTACCAACTGACGGGAACACTGGTTGCTGATCCATTTTGAATCATAATTGCCCCGGGCTATATATCCATCAGATGTCTCAGCCCATTTTAATAGAATGTAAGGACGATGCTGCTTATGAAATGTGAAAAACCGGCGATTTAGAAAGTTACCCTTTTCCTCAAGTACCCCCACCTGCACCTCTATCCCCTGTTGGCGCATTCTGGCGATACCCTGCCCTGCCACCTTTGGATTGGGGTCCTGGTTGGCAATAACTACTTTTTTTATTCCTGAAGAGATGATAAGATCTGCACAGGGAGGGGTCTTACCATAATGTGAGCAGGGCTCTAAATTGACGTATAAGGTGCATTCGCCCAACAAACCTTTTTCTACTACCGAGTTAATAGCATTGACTTCAGCATGCGGCCCACCATATTCTCGATGCCATCCCTCGCCGATAATACGGTGCTGATGTACCAGTACGCAACCCACCATGGGATTAGGGCTGACCCGGCTGATGCCTTTAGCAGCTAGATCCAGTACACGCTGCATGTACGGGGCATAATTATCCATCGCAGGTGAATTTGAGGTGTAAAGATATATTTTTACACTTGTATCACCGAATACTTATGAATAGCTTAAGTTCTAAAGAACTGCGACAGCAGATAAGAGGTCAATTATCAGCGGTTTACCAGCATCATGAAGCCGATCAATTGGCTGCTATGGTTATTGATCATCATTTTGGGATCTCACCTACCAAACAATTGATCTCGCAAGAGCTGCAAATGTTGCCTTCCATAAAAGAACATATTGAGCTTAAGTTAGAACGCCTACTGAAGCACGAACCTATTCAGTATGTTCTAGGCTCCACTGAATTTTATGGCTACGAGTTCAAGACTGATACCAGAGCCTTAATACCTCGACCGGAAACAGAAGAACTGGTTCGATGGGTGTTAGATACTGGACTGACCAACAAAAGCAAGGTGCTAGATATAGGGACTGGGTCCGGGTGCATTGCGATTACCCTCTCACTGGAAGCTGGTGCTAATGTTTATGCCCTGGAGGCGGCTCCAGCAGCACTGGAACTGGCTCAAGAAAACGCTCAACACCTAAAAGCACCAGTGCAGTTTCTGCAGGTGGATATTATGTCCAAACTACCTGATCTTCCCATGTTTGATGTTTTGATTAGTAATCCACCTTATGTACCTGATGGCGATCTTGATACTATAGAACCCAGAGTAAAAGACTTCGAACCGGCATCAGCACTATTTGTTCCTGACCATGATCCTCTGAAATTCTTTAAAAGGATAGCAGAATTAGCACCATGTTACCTGAAGCCGGGCGGCAGGGTATTCCTGGAGATATACCACAGTGCAGGCCCGGCAGTGTCACAACTATTCCAGGGATCTGACTGGTCTCAGGTATCAATAAAACAGGACCTGCAAGGGATGGATCGGATGGTTTTGGCCCATTACCAAGGGGCTATCTAGAACGACAACCTCAGAGTAGCGAAAAAATTGCGTGGAGCCTGAACCATGTAACCAGGCCCATCAATCAAGCCGTCAAAATCCACATCCACTGGTGCCCCGTTGGTAAAATACCGTTCATCAAATAAATTATTAACCCTAAGATCCAATTGGTGTGATTTCCAGTTCAGCACCAAATGTGCGTTTGCTACAAAGAAATCCGGCATGATCAGGTTTCCCTGGTTAGTTAACTCTAGGTAAGATTCACTTACATACCGGCCGGACAGTCCAAACCTGATATTTTCCCCAATTGCATATTCTGCTCCAGCATTTACCAGCCAATCCGGGGTCAGAATGTGCTCCACATCTCTAAAGACCACCGATTCATCTCCTGGTGCGAATGCGCTTACCTGGCTCTTCATGAAAGTCCCTTGTCCATTAAAGGTTAACTCCCCAATGGGAGACCAACGCCAATCAATTTCCACTCCGGTACGATAACTGTCTGGGATGTTCTGCCTCAATTGTATAAAACCCACTGGTATAAATTCACCAGTAGGAGCAATTTCATCCTTGAAATCCATATAGAAGAAATTGGCCGAAGCTTTGAAATTATCGAAGGTTATGTCTGCTCCCAATTCCAAGTCTGTTACATACTCCGCTTTTACGGCATCCGGGTCTTGCACGGTTTCAAGATTGAAAGCATTAATGGTTAAAGCCCCCAATATATCTGCCCGGGTGGGTTCACGTCCGCTATAGCCTA
>JANQPK010000417.1 GCA_028289505.1 Cyclobacteriaceae bacterium | reverse complement strand
GTGAAGTCTATGGGTACACAGCTAGAGGCACCATTTATGACCCTGTCGTTTATGGCATTGTTGGTAATCCCTAAGTTAAAACTCAGTGATTTAGGATTATTTGATGGGAATGAATTTCAATTTACCCAGTTATTTGCAGACTGATCATCCTTGGATTTTGTCCTCAGCACTCATCTGAAATCCAATCTTTTCACCCCTGATGGCAGCTAAGCTCTGACCGAGTTGCTGTTTCAAGGAAATAGACTTGATTTCAGGATACTTAGGGCCAATCAGGTCATTTTCCATGGCCTCGGATATGGATTTTTCAATAATCAATCTTAGCCAATCACCTGTTACCACATTTTGTTCTAAGTCCTGGAACAAGAAATTCAATTGACCGGATCCCTCTGCAAAAAAATGCGACTCCTTGTTAATGAGAAGTCTGGAAATCAGATAACCGGGGTCGCCTAGTCGATTATATCTTATGGAGTCTGCCAGAAAATTATAGACCGTAATATGACCAAAATACTTTCTGGTTGGATCCTCTTGCACGTATGGTTTCTGCATTAATGGGAAATCGTCGTTGAAGGTAATCACATTAGATTGCATATGAAATATTAAGATATCACCACCGAGCTTTAGGCTGAACTCGAAATCCCCGGACTCTTTATACTCAATAGGTATGGAGGTTTCCATTTCCTCAATCTTCACCTCAAGTTCCGTGATGATCCTTTTGCCCTCTTCCCTCATCATGTCAAATACTTTCCTGGTGACCTGGTAAACTATCTGCTTTATGCTGGCCTTGTTCTTTAACTGTCCTAAAATATGCTCGAGCGCATCTCTTTCTAGATCCATATTTCTTATTGTTCAGTAGATTATGCTGTTAATTTATCAATTTTCACCTACTAAACCCACGGTTCAATTACTTCGTTAATGTAGTGTAACAGAAACTAAGAATCCTATGGAAACCAAACATCGAAAAATGGAAGATGTGCTTCAAGACCTTGGTAGAAAAATTGATAAAATGTTTGAAGAATCCAGTCTTTCCCAGGTAGAGTGGAAAAAAGAAGTTGATCGCAGAATAGAAGAGGTAAGGAACAACATTGATACCCTTGAGCATAAAACCAGGGAAATTCTGGGTGATAGCGAAAGATGGAAAGAGGTGGAGGAAAAAATCAGAAATGCCACCAACGAATTTCGGGATGCGGTTGAGACTGCTTTCAATACCAAGCAGGACTCCACCAAAGATTCGGAAAGCTAATACCTAGTTGAAGCGGGTATTGATTACGGTACCATCGGCAAACAGTCGGTACTGGTCGAAGATGTTACGCACTGCTCTTTTAAGGTAGCGTTCGTTATCGAATTGCTGGTTACCGAACAAACTAGAGGCGTATCCCTGCCAAACTGCCGTTTCTTTCTTTCGATCCAAAAAGATGATTAGTAGGGTTCCCTGGCGTAGGCTGTATTTCACGGGATCGTATTCCATCTCATCATCTTCGTATTTTATCCATTGCTCCAATTCAGGTTGTTGATATCCCTGAAAGTTGAAATCATCATAAAACACTTTATAAGTGATCAGTAAGCTAGGATTTCTTTCTTCTTGCTTAAACCCCTGTAATTTCATTCTTGAGGCAATGGCCTTCCTTAGAGTAGTGTCTTGTTCACTTTCCAGGTTATTGTAGTTGGCATCACTTAAAAAATCGAAAGTCTGGTATCTTTTGAATTTACCTAAATAGCTGTAATCCGATTCCACTACGTATTTCTCGTATGATAGGCAACCGGAGATGGAAATCACTATTCCAAGGATCATCAAGTTTCTTAAAGTATTCATGGTTTCTGTTTAGCGCGATAGGGGTTTAGTAAATTGAATTTAGTAGAATCCTGAGAAAAAAGAAAAAAAAATACCAGTTCTGTCCGGAACCGACAAATTGGATTGTCTAGTCGCGTTTGATGCCGCGATAGGGATTATACCCGTTGAGGGTTTTTTGATAATACCCATCTGCTTTGAACGGACGTTTCTTAGGATGTTCTTGACATTTCCGAGAACAAGCACCTTCATATTCGATTGAGCAGTCTTCACAAATTGGTACATGTTTGTTGCAGATGGGATTCGCGCAGTTTACCATTCGATCACATTCAACTCCACAGATGTAGCATTGTGATACCACACTAGGATTAACCTTGTTTACGGCTACCGCCACCCGATTATCGAACACGTAACACTTACCGTCAAAATCCTCTCCCCCTGCTTCTATCCCGTGCTTGATGATGCCGCCGTGCAGTTGATAGACGTTGTCAAAGCCGTTTTCAAGTAAAAACGCACTGGCTTTTTCGCACTTGATCCCACCAGTACAATATGTAATTACTTTTTTCCCCTTAATGTTTTGAAGTTCAGAAAGTTTGTCAGGAAATTCTCGGAAATTTTCCATGTCCAGTGTTCGAGCCCCTTTGAACTTACCCAGCTTATGCTCGTAATTCGAGCGTACATCCAGTACCACCACATCATCCTGATCCTTCATGCGTAGGAACTCATCCGGTTCTAGATATGCCCCTGTTTTTACGGTAGGATCAATGTGTGGTAATCCTACATTAACGATTTCAGGTTTAACCCGTACATTTAATTTTTGGAATGCATGCTTATCGGTGATTTCTACTTTAAATTCAGTATTGGTGAATCGAGCGTCATTTTTTAAGTCACTCATATACTGTTGACACTCAAACTCCTTCCCCGAAACTGTACCGTTGATACCCTCTTCTGCAATGATTATACGCCCTCTTAGGTTGAGATCCAGGCAATGAAAATGGTGGTTTTCCCGGAATTCATGGGGATTCTCGATCTTAGTGTAGCAATAGTAGAGTAGAATATTATATGGCTCCATTGTCTAATTATGCTTCACTGGCTGAGCCGGATTTCCAAATACTGTCTCGCCATCTTCTATGTCAGTAATAACCACCGAGCCGGCTCCGATCCTAGCATTTGCTCCAATGGATACGCCGGATACTATGGTAGCGCCAGCCCCCACAAAAGCACCTTGATCAATCTTAACTTCGGCTCCTATATTGCAACTGGCTCCAAGGTTCACAAAATTTTGAATCTGGGCACCGTAGTCTATTGTACAATTCGCTTGTAGTATGTTATGACTTCCAACATTCGCTTCTGAGTTGACCACAACCCCGGCCTGAATCAAGTTCCCGTGCCCAATCATCACCGATTCCGTTATATAGGCATTTTGGTGTAGGGCATTAACCGGCATCACTTTTCTGCGGTTGTTTAGCATTGATACCAGGTCCTGCTTTACTTTCTGATCATCCTCTGCAATGAAGGCCTGACACTTCTTGCCAATAAGTTTTAGATATTCCGGGTTGTCAATAGATCCTAAAACTGGGATCTCGTTGATGGTGGTACCATGCAGGTCTGAGTTGTCGTCTAAGAATCCATAAACTATCACCTGATTACCTTGAAAAATCTCCAAGGCTACTTTTCCCAGGCCTCCTGCGCCAATGATCATTACCGGCTGTTCCATAGTGGCCACAAAGTTACTTCAATGGTAGAATAACCACAAACCGAGTCCTGTTAAATTAACCTGGCCACTAACCGGTCCCAATACTTATTTTGATAAAGTACTAAAAAGACAAAAACCGGTAAATAAGATACCTTATAACGTACTAGAGTGCCGAAATTCGGAGTAGCTAAGGTCAGCATTCCAGCTAGTATTAGTACATATACCAAACAGGGTAACCAATCCAATTTATGGTAACGACGACTTGAAAAGGAAACTAATGCTCCCGCTAGGAAGACCGCGATAACCAAATTCTCCAAGATTGCCAGATTCTGATAAATACCTCCCCAATCACCGACACTCGGACGCAAAAGGCCAGTGAATAGGGCTCTGGGTAAATTTGCTACTACCCATACAGTGGGGTCAGCATGCTCCTGGAATTCGATTAGAGCACTATTTGAACTTAATTCGGTGATTAATTCAGCATTGGTCTTAACCACTGCAGCCAGATGGTGAAACCTTAGATTGGGATGCATCCACGAAAGTCCGAAGATTAGTAATGCTAAGAGTACAACCCATCTGGAACCGGTAATCAGAGCTGGTTTTCTAATTGCTGGAAGATTTACATTAATAAAGGTGGCAACCAGGACTGACACTAAAACCACAATGTAGTAGTACTTCAAATTGAACAAGATTACCACCAGGATTGGCGCCAGAATCCACTGCCATACCCTGGGTTTACGCCGGAAATAGGGCCAAAACCAGGTAACCAAAAATCCAAACCCTCCCATATATATCGCCTCCTTGGAAATACCGGACCCCCAGAATATGGCACTGGGCAAGAAAATAAAGGCTGCTAATGCTGCAGTTTTTCTCTCTTTGTAATCAGAGATGATTTGTAAGGTCAGCGTCCATAATCCAGCGTAGGCGAATAGTGATAGGTACATCGAGGTAAGCCAGTAATTTCCAGCAGTGAAGATGGTAAACAAGCTCAGCATCTTTGCCATGAACAATGCTCTTGGCTGAGATTCATAATGCATCAGTTGGATCAGTTCATCAGGTACCTTCCCGCCGATAAAGGCCCACAGGTAATCACCGACATTCGCAGTGCCCCATTGAGCCAGAATCTTGGAATTATGGAAAAAAGTCCAGGTGTCACCACCGTTGATTTGCATGTGGTAGTACCAACCAAAAAGTATACCTCCTAGAAGTTTTAGGGCAAGACCAATCCAAAAATACCGGCTGAGCTCTGGTTGCCGGTGTTGTCTAGAAAGCTGCAGGGCCAGCCAAAAGATTATACCAAGGTGTATAAACCAAAGTAGTACCATTCAATTGGCCTTGCTTCTTAACAAGGATACTCCAACCTCACAATTAAGACAATTCTTGTAACTACAATACTGGTTGTTTAACTCTAACAAGGCCTGTGAGTCTAAAGCTGAAGATAGCTTAAAACCATTTTCTTTCCAATACGATAAAATATGATTCTGCTCGCATGGGATTTGCTTCAATAATGATAAAGCTAACCTGCAGTAGCGCGGTTCTGCAGTATATATTGCATAAGCCCATAGCAAAGGAACTATGGAATTGATCACCAGATTATTACAACTGGATCGACCTAAGCTACCACCACTCCCACCTATTTTACCGAAATCATAATGGTGTTTCCAATAATCAGAAGGAACCAATTCTTTGAAAAGGTTGCCGTAACCATGATCAAGATCCCTGATCTTTGAAAACTGGTACCCTCCCTGCTGCATGAATACGGCAAATTGGGCGATTCTAATGGTGGGGAAATTTGAGGGCCGTAATCTGAGATATTTCCACATTCTTCTACGCAAAACTGTCGATGCCAGAGAAAATTTCTTTTGTAAGAATCGGTATTCTGATTGTAGTTCTCGAAAATAGGCATCTCCAGTAATGGTTTCAAGCAGACCTGCCTGCCCGTAATAAATAGCCTCCAGCTGAAAAAGGTTGGTACTTATCTTTCGGGTTATTGATAAAGGCACAGAACCAACCAAACTGAGAAAGGCCTCACTGTTAATATAAAAGCCAAAATTCTTACCGAATACTAAATAAGTGACCTGATCCCAATCTCCATGATATGAACCAAGCATCTTCAATATATCAGTTGACTTTCGTTCCAATCTTTGCTTAATGGTGCGATCCATCATGTTTTGTAATGACTCTGGATCAATATGACGGTTAAACCTATCGCAGGGAACTCTGGTGGCGGACATTTCAAGCCTCCTTTGGTTTAATATTAAGGAAGAAGCTACCCTGTGATTTAAAACCAGGGTAGCAATCAAGCGACCATCGGTGGTACTGACAGACTGGTTAGCGTTCCAAACCACATGTAAAATTACTTGGTCGTAACTGGGGTCAAGATGATGTTTATGCAAAAACCAGTCGGAGGATTTAACATGAATCTCAACCAATCCAATCCATTCCGTATCCGCAATTCTGACTCTTGCCTCAGAAAAATCTGGTCCGGAATTTGGGTTGCTGTGACCCGGGTCCAAAATTTGCAGCTTATCTCCCTGCTCAGTTTTGAGATGATATTTGTCAAAATACTGATGCTTCCATATAAAGCTTAAAAAGGCTTCTTTCATGGAGGCAATTTAGCCGGTGATGGTGTCAGTTTCTGATACCTACCCAATTAGGCATGAACCTTTAGCTGGTAGGTACTAGTTGAGTGTTGGACTTTAATAGTAGTGCCATTTCAGACTGCATTTTACCAGCTTCCTCTGCTGCAGCAGCTGCAAAATCCTCACCCACAGAAGCATAAAGAATGCTGCGCGAGGAATTTACCAATATACCACAGTGGTCATTAAATCCTGCTTCTGATATGTTTTTGAGGTTACCTCCCTGAGCCCCAACACCCGGAATCAACAGAAAGTGATCGGGAATAGTGCTCCGAATCTCAGCCAGTTCATCTGGTTTGGTGGCCCCTACCACATACATGATTTGCTCAGGTGACCCCCATTGGCGGCTCTTCTCAATTACCCGCTGATAAACTTTACCTGACTCTTCAAGTTTAAGGGTTTGAAAATCATAAGCTCCTTGATTAGAAGTTAATGCCAGTATTATTACCCACTTACCAGGGAATCCCAAAAAAGGCCTAACGGAATCCTCACCCATGTAAGGAGCCACAGTAACCGCATCGCAGTTCAGTCTTTCAAAAAATGCATTGGCATACAGACGTGAAGTATTGCCGATATCTCCACGTTTAGCATCGGCAATAACGAATATTTCAGGGGGAATGATAGCCAATGTTCTCTCCAAACTTTCCCAACCTTTAGTGCCCTGAGCCTCATAGAATGCCAGGTTGGGTTTGTAGGCTACGCAATAGGGGTGTGTTGCTTCAATGATAGCCCGGTTAAATTCAAAAATTGGATCTTCATAATCCAACAATGATTTTGGGAGCCTGCCCAAATCCGGATCCAGACCTATACAGAGATATGATTGTTTATTCCTGATTGAGTTAACTAACTCAGCTCTGGTCATGTATGCTATCTGAGATCAATAATTTCGACATCCTTGTATTCACTAGGGTCGAATTCAAAATGACTGGCGGTCAGTTCCAGAGTGGGATCGAAGTCTGAGACTGTCCATAGATACCGATTCCCATTTTTGTCAAACACCTTGTAGTTCAACAGTGTTTTGGTGTCTTTGTCTATGGTCAATCTAATTTTAAAGAATGGTTCATCCTTGTTGTCAGGCTCCAGGTCAACCACCTGCACCACGGTGCCTTTTCGTTTTTTTTCTTCCACAAAAGAATACTTATATCCCTCGCGGTAGATGGTATAAATCTTGGCAGGCGCCATAGGATCGTCTTCCGGATAATAATTGTCAACATTTACTTCATTTACTTCTTGCAGGTAAGTCCAAATAGTGCTCCCATTGTTAATGATCTCTTGTTCACCAATTTTCAATCGGTATTTTTCACCCATCACCGTAATCTCACCTTTGAAAGTCTCATTCAACCTTTCTGATGGATTTTCCAGTTTATAAACCAATTTTGCACTGAAGGCATCGATATTTTGATACTTTGCACTCATAGCATCAAGTATCTCCAACGCTTTGGGATCTCGCTGCGCCCACACTGAACTGGCCAAAGCCAACATCAGTACCATTAGTAGCCCAATTCTTTTCATTTTGTTACTTCTTTGTTCTGTTCATCTATGCCATTCAATAATTGTTCCAAACTGTACTCATCCGGCACTAGTACCTCCCTGGCCTTACTTCCTTCAAAAGGGCCTACTATCCCTGCAGCTTCCAGTTGATCAATTAATCGTCCAGCTCGATTATACCCCAATTTAAGCTTTCTTTGGATTAATGAGGTACTTCCTTGCTGATGAAGTACAATAACCCTTGCAGCTTCTTCAAATAATGCATCACGATCGGCCAAGTCCACATCAGAAACATTGTCCCCCGACTCATCACCTTCGTACTCGGGAAGCAAGTACGCAGAATCATAACCGCGTTGCTCACCGACATAGTCACAAACATCCTCAACTTCTCCACTATCTACAAAAGCACACTGAAGCCTTATAATATCGCTATTTTGTGACAAAAGCATATCTCCCATACCGACCAGTTGCTCTGCCCCACCGGTATCCAGGATAGTACGACTATCCACTTTTGAGGTAACCCTGTAAGATAACCTGGTTGGAAAATTGGCCTTAATTAATCCAGTGATAACATTCACTGAAGGTCGTTGGGTAGCAACTACAAGATGAATGCCGATAGCCCTGGCCAATTGCGCCAATCTGGCAATAGGTTGCTCTACTTCCTTACCTGCAACCATCATCAAATCAGATAGTTCGTCAATTACCAGCACGATGTATGGCAAGAATCTATGCCCTTTAGTGGGTAACAACCTGCGTTTAATAAATTTCGCGTTGTACTCCTTTAGATTTCTGCAACCCGCTTCTTTGAGCAGATTGTACCTGGAATCCATTTCTATACAAAGTGAATTAAGCGTATAGATTACCATTTTTGTGTCGGTAATTATGGCATCTTCACCATTAGCAAGTTTGGCCAGAAAATGTCGCTCCAACCTGTTGAAGAGGGATAGCTCTACCTTTTTAGGGTCTACCAACACGAATTTCAGTTGAGAAGGATGCTTTTTATAAATCAGTGAAGTAAGTAGCACATTCAACCCCACCGATTTACCCTGGCCTGTGGCCCCCGCCATCAGTAAGTGGGGCATTTTTGCCAAATCGGATACATATACTTCGTTAGAGATGGTTTTACCCCATACTACTGGAAGTTCCATCTCACTTTTCATGAACTTCTCAGTAGATATCACCGATTTCATGGATACCATTTCCCGGTTTTTATTGGGAACTTCAATACCAATGGTTCCTTTCCCAGGAATGGGAGCGATTATCCTGATTCCAAGAGCCGCCAGACTTAGTGCAATATCATCCTCCAGGTTCTTGATTTTAGAGATTTTTACTCCGGCTTCAGGAACAATTTCATACAAAGTGACAGTAGGTCCGATGGTAGCTTTAATACTGCTAATGCCGATCTTAAAGTTGATCAGGGTTTCAATGATACGATCCTTTTTTTGTTCGAGTTCCTCCTTGGTTACCTGCACTTTTTCTGAGGCATGATCACCCAGAAGGCTAACTTTGGGATACTTGTAATGTGGCAAATCTAAAGTAGGATCGTAGTTCTCTACCATATCAGCCTTTTGGTCGTGACCCTCCTCTTGTACCACCGATAATGAGAGCTCCTCCTCTTTTGGCTTCTCATCTAGGTGTACTTCCGGAACTTGCTGCTCAGTTTCCAGTATTAAGTTTTGATCTGTGGTGGCTTTATCATCCTCTTCTTTAACCATCCAACTGGAGCTTTCTCGTTGTTGTGCCTCAGCCAAAATCTCCTCTCTATCAGTGTAAACATCGACCGGTTCCTCTTGAATTTCCAGCGCCACATCTGTTTCCTGAGTTTCTTCTTGGTCAACCCACTTATCGGATGATGCTGACTCGGAGAGAAAACCTGGTATGACGTTGGTGATGTTAAAAAAGTATATGGCAAATACCACTAATCCCAGTAGAAGGACCAGGTAGGTACCCCATCCCAGTAAACCGTCCAGCACCATCGCCAATTCAAAGCCAAGGCCTCCACTGAGAAACCCAATTCCAGAGGGTTCATAATGAAGCCATAGATAACCCAATAATAAACCCAGCCAGAAAATAAGGAACAAACTAAGTTTTAGGGTTGAACCCCAGGGTAAAAGATTCTTATTAAATACGACTTTATAGCCTGACAGAAATATCAAAAGCGGTATGGTGAATGCCGCAATACCGAACCAGCGATAAATAAATATGTAGCCACTAACTGCCCCTAGCAATCCCAGCCAGTTCTCAACCACGGGACCAATCGATTTCAGGCTTTCCCAGTTGAGTTGTACACTGCCAATTAGACTTTGATCGGCCTTTCCAGTAAACAAATATGAAATGAATGAAACCAGTAGAAAGATCGACAATCCCATCAGCACAAAACCAAAAGTAAGATGTAATCTGCGATCTTTGAAGAAGGCTGTTTTTTTGCTTCTCCTCTTTCGTTTTCCAGACTTTTTTGTGGTGGGTTTTCGTTTGTACGTGTTTTGGGCCATTACGCCTTTAAAAATGCTTTATACTCCCTAAATAAAACAAAGCTAGTAAAAATCTTGGCATTTGTCCGTCTGTTCAGCTGCTTTTGGATAATTGTGAGGCCAGTGACCGATTTATTTTCCGTACCATCGAGGGTCCTTGATAGATAAACCCGGTGTAGATTTGAACTAATGAGGCACCTGCATCTAGCTTCTCTAGAACGTCCTCAATATCATTAATCCCCCCTACCCCGATGATGGGAATAGCACCCTCGGACCTGTCATGTAAGTACCGAATCACCTCCGTTGATCGCTGGCGTAAGGGTTTTCCACTAAGCCCTCCCATGCCAATGGAGGTAATTTGCTCTGAGCTAAGGGATATACCTCCGCGATCAATGGTGGTATTGGTGGCAACTATACCCGAGATTCCAGTATCATTTACGATCTCTATGATGTCATCCAATTGATCGTTATTAAGATCGGGAGCTATTTTAAGTAAAATCGGCTTTGGTACTGATTTTTCCCGGTTGGCTTGCTGCAATTTGTTGATAAGTGTGGTTAGTGGTTCTTTCTCTTGGAGTTCCCTAAGACCAGGAGTATTAGGCGAACTGACATTTATGACGAAATAGTCCACTACTGGATACAGGGATTCAAAACAAATCAGATAATCCTGGAATGCTTCCTGGTTTGGGGTTGCCTTGTTCTTACCGATATTGCCCCCAATGATACAGTTTGCAGAAGTCCGTTTCAGCCTTCGGACTACCTCCTCTACACCTTGATTGTTAAATCCCATACGGTTTATCAGAGCTTGGTCATCAGGCAACCGAAACAATCTGGGAAGCGGGTTGCCTGCTTGGGGACGTGGAGTAACTGTTCCGATCTCAATAAAGCCGAACCCAAAAGCAGAAAGAGGTTTTACCAATACCGCATCCTTATCAAAACCGGCAGCCAATCCTATTGGGTTGGGAAAAGTAAGTCCAAATAATCGCCGCTGCAGGCTGTCTGAGGTATAACTAAACTGTGACCTGACCAAATAATGGATACCGGGAATTGCAAAAAATATCCTTAGTAAGGTGAAGGTGAAATTATGGGCCCTCTCCGGCGACATCAGGAATAAGAAGGGGCGAATAATAAGTCGGTACAAATTTGTGTTTTGACACAAATATAAGCTATTTACTCGTGTCTAAAAGAGACCTGGCATGTTCCGAGATGCACTATTTTTGTTGTTTAATCTTACTTGCATATGGGTAGTGCTTAAAGGATTATCCAAATACCAGATACCACTGAAGACTTTGGCCATAATCATCGCCACCTGGCTGGTTTTCTTGGTTGTTCTCAGCGTCAGTGGGTTTCTAAATAATTTCTCCACCTTCCCACCTCGAATAATGCTGGTGCTGCTTATTCCATTACTGATCTTGATCTGGTTCTTGGTGTCTAAGCATTCAAACCAGGTAGTTACCAGGGTCTCACCGATATGGATAGTAAAGATGCAGGTTTTTAGAGTAGTGGTGGAGTTATTCATTTGGTGGGCTTACCTACAGCAAGATTTACCTGTTCAAATGACCTTTGAAGGAAGAAATTTTGATATCCTGGTAGGATTGACCGCACCTCCGGTCGCGATGCAATGGTTAAAGACAGGAAAGGAAAAACCGTGGTTAGTGCTTACTTGGAATATACTGGGTTTAATGGTATTGCTGAATATTATAGTTACCGCCATTTTGTCCATGCCCACACCGAATCAATACTTCTTCAATGAGCCGGCTAATACCCTGGTAGCGCGATTTCCTTGGGTTTATCTGCCAGGAATCTTGGTTACATTAGCCATTGCGTTGCACCTGATTTCAATTCGTCAAATGATCCAAATGATAAAAGGGTTGCCTGTGGAACAAGCTAGCTAGAGGCTTGGTATTTGAAGGTATACCTCAGTACCCTTGTTAACTTCCGATTTTAACTTGATGGTTCCTTGTAACTTATCAATGGTCTCCTTGACAATATACAGACCCAAACCTGAACCATGGTTGGTGTCGGTGGCCCGGTAGAACATTTTGAATACTTTGTTAAGATGTTCTTTCTCAATTCCGATACCATTATCCCTGACCGTGATATGAGCATATTTAGGCTTAATCTGAACCGCAATATCCACCTGCGGTTGCTTTCCATTGTGATGACGGATGGCGTTGCTTATCAAATTGTTCAGTACCACTTTAATTCTGCTCTCATCTGAGAAAAATGGTTTCTGTTGATCGATATCCAATGATTTACTGACTTTGAGATGGTTGATATAACGCAGTTGTTCAAATATCTCATCAACCATTTCCTTGAAATTTATTTCTGCCCGATTCAACTTAAGTCTTGAGTTACGAGAAAGGTTTAGTATATCCTTTATAAACAGGTCCTGCTGTGCAATGCTTTTGGATATCATATCCAGGTATTTTTGCAAGGTATCCCGATCTTTCTCATCCTTGGCCAGATTTAATAATCCCAAAACTGAGGTGATGGGGGCACGCAGATCATGGGAAACACTGTACACAAAGCTGTCGAGCTCCGCATTGGTTTTGCGCAGCTCCTTGTTGGTAATTTTGGTTTTTTGTTCAGCAGTCTTCCTGGTTTGGATTTCCTCGTGAAGCTTTTTGGTTCGTTCTGATACGGTCTTTTCCAGTCTCTCATTGAATTCTTCCACTGCCTTGGTAGCCTCTTGCCGTTCCTTAACCGTACTGGTTAGTACCACAGTAGAGATGCAGAAAACACCGATAAAGATCTGTAGCATCAACAAGCTGTGGTGTGTAGAATCCATAACAAATGGACCCACACCTTCAATGGTAAACATGGTTGCCAGTAAAGCCACCAGGAAGATTCCAGAGATTGATATCTGGAGATTGAATCTAAAAGCCAGCCAAAGGAACAATGGCACCACCAAATAGGGGAATGAACTCCACATGATGGGAGAGAAATAGGGAATGTTACTTACAATTACCATTGAAGCAATCACCAAAACACAAACCACTGATTCCATGGTTATAGTTTTATTCCACTTGAATTTGAAATCCTGATACCAGGATAGAATGAAGGGCGTCAGTAGCAATATACCCACCATCTCAGCTGTAGCCCATAGCAGCCAGGTCAGCAATGCTGGTGACAACATGTTATTGGTGACCAGCATTACCAATGTACCCATGGTGGAACCGACAATACCCATTGCGGCAGCGATGCCTACAAATTTAAAAATGCCTCCTGCCCGCTGAAATAAATTCTTACCCTCATCCAAAAAATGCATAATGAGCCGGTAGCCAAAAAGAACCTCCAAAGTAGCAGTCACTGACAATAAGGCACTGGTAATGGCGTGATTCCAGGTCAATCCTCCAGTTTGGATATAGTAGTTTAACGAAAATGCCAACAAGCTTCCCACAAAAACGGCCCTCCAAGTATCTCTCCCTTTCAAATACATCATAGCCAGTCCCACCCCACCAGCTGGCAAAATAGCTGCTACCTGGATATCCTGAAAAGAAAAGAACAGACCGGCAAAAGCCACCACAAAATAGGGCGGAACCAGTCTTAATACCTGGGCATTATCGCGATCTAAGGGTGTGAAAGAAAAGCTCATATTGGTTAGCAAACCCGACAACAAGTATGCTTATTTCTATATGGGACGATAAAAATACGAGATAGTTGATCCGATTCTGACCCATTACCAGTTTATACCTTACATAGGTAAGGAATCGCGCAATTCAGGGGTGAGGCTGTAAAAAAAGCAGCTGCGTTATTACTTAAATAAATGACAATCAATATGTTAAATATATTTAAAGCTTACCGGAGCTTACGATTTATGACCAAAAAGTACAATTAACAATTTATAACATTGATATGAATCTTACATAAAACGGGACCCTATATCACACTCTACATTGCTAAAATTTCACGGTTTAATGCTGTTTTTTATGGTATTTATTATACCAATTAAACGGCACTTCCAGTGAGATTACATCACTAATTTGGTTTGAATAGTTAAATTTTTGGGAATTGAGCGCGGGTATTTTATTTTAAGCGCTCCACAGGCATAAGTATTCATGAATATTGTAGTACTGGATGGACATGCACTTAATCCGGGTGACCTCAGCTGGGCACCCATGGAGGCAATGGGAAACCTAACCGTGTACCCAAGGAGTAATCCTGAGCAAATAGTTAATAGGGCGAAATCGGCACAAATTGCGCTAACCAACAAATCTCTGCTGCTAAAAAAACAACTATCTCAACTACCCGAATTAAAGTTTATCGGCGTCATGGCCACCGGATACAACATTGTGGACGTGGAAACGGCTCAGGAAATGGGTATAAAGGTGAGTAATGTGAGTGGCTATAGTACCGATTCTGTAGCTCAGCATACCATGGCGCTAATTTTGGAATTATCCAACCGGGTGGGGCTTCACCAAAAAGACGTGGCCCAGGGCGGCTGGAGCAAATCGATTGACTGGAGTTATTGGCATAAACCTCTGGTGGAATTAGCTGGGAAGAATCTGGGGATTATTGGTTTCGGTAATATTGGACAAGCCACCTCAAAAATGGCCAGAGCCTTCGGGATGAAAGTATTGGTGTATCATCCTAGAATTGAAGATAGTACTGACGATTACCAACTGGTTTCACTGGATGAATTGTTTTCCTTAAGTGACTTTATCAGCTTGCACGTACCACTAACTGGTGAAACCAAGCACTTGGTAAACCATGAAAGATTGAAACAGATGAAAGTGACAGCTAACTTAATTAATACCTCACGGGGGCCATTGATAAACGAGGCTGATTTAAGATGGGCACTGGATCACGGTGAAATCGCCGGGGCAGCTTTGGATGTGTTGAGCAGCGAGCCGCCACCTGCTGATCACCCCTTGATTGGGGCCCCAAACTGCCTGATTACGCCGCACCAAGCATGGGCAAGTTTTGAGTCCCGGAGTCGCCTGATGGAAGAAACGGTAAAAAATGTAAAGGCTTTTATCAAAGGACAACCCAGAAATGTGGTGGTGTAGTGGGTTGTGGGGTACGGGTGACGGGTTTCGAGTTGCGGGTTGCGGCTCCATGCTCCATGCTCTCTGCTCCATGCTATTTATAATTTCTAATATTTAATTCCATGAATCGATTCTTTCTTATTCTACTTGTTTGGCTTTGTCTTGCTGTCGGATCCTGTCAAAACCAGGAACAGCAGCATCAAGATCAATATGATATTATCATCTACGGTGGCACTTCAGGGGGTATTGCAGCAGCAATTCAGGCAAGTCGCATGGGAAAGTCAGTTATACTTCTTGAACCTGGTGCCCGGATTGGTGGCCTAACCACTGGTGGACTGGGGCAAACTGACATTGGCAATAAACAAGCCATCGGAGGAATTGCCCGGGAATTTTATGAAAATATCAAAGACTATTATGATGACCCCTCCCACTGGAAATTTCAAGCACCGGAGGATTATTTGGACGGCGGCCAAACACGTACCGAAAAGGGTGAATCGGCAATGTGGACATTTGAGCCTTCCGCTGCCCTAAAAGTATACCAGGATCTGATTGACCAACATGGAATAGAAGTAGTAATGAATCAACAACTGGATCGAAGTGCTGGAGTGGTAAAGCAAAACGCCCGTATTTCCAGTATCACCATGCTGACAGGCGAGGTTTACCAAGGGAAAATTTTTATAGATGCTACTTATGAAGGAGACCTGCTGGCAACCGCAGGTGTCTCTTACACCGTCGGCAGGGAAGCCAACAGTCAATATAAAGAAACACTTAATGGGGTTCATACACGGTTGACCGACACTACCATGACCGGCTATCCTGCTCGAAACCAGTACAACCATAACTTTGTAGACGGGGTTGATCCCTTTATCATCGCGGGCGACTCGTCGAGTGGACTCTTACCACATATCGATCCCGAGGGTCCAGGTGAGTTTGGGACAGGGGATCAAAGAGTGCAGGCATATTGCTTTAGAATGTGTTTGACCGACCACCCTGAAAACCGTATAGCTTTCGAGAAGCCAGAAAACTACAACGAGTTGCATTACGAATTATTACTGCGCAATTACCAGGCCGGTGAAGAAGGTTTCCCCTGGATCAACAGTAAAATGCCCAATCGTAAAACCGACACCAACAATCGAACCGGGTTCTCAACCGACTTTATAGGACAGAATTATGACTATCCGGAAGCAAGTTATCAAGAACGGGAGAGGATTATTGTCGAACATCGGGAATACCAAAAAGGACTAATGTGGACACTGGCCTATCATCCCAGAATGCCAGAACATATTCGTGAAGAAGTATCCAGATGGGGCACCTGCAAAGATGAATTTGCCAGGGAAGATGGGTGGCAACAACAACTCTATATTAGAGAAGCACGGCGAATGATTGG
>JANQPK010000397.1 GCA_028289505.1 Cyclobacteriaceae bacterium | reverse complement strand
GTTTTCCGTGGGTACATCTGCAATGGATTCCTGGTGACGTTCATCATTGTTAACACTTCCCTCGTGTGATGGACCAACGTTAATAAAGCTGAAAAACGGTTGGTTTGGTTGATCTCGATACCGCCATGGGGCATAACTTCCCGACCAATGTTCCCATCTTCCTTCAGGGTTAAAATTATAATCAGTTTTATTGCGATTGCTGGTAAAATATCCGACTTTCTTCAAATACTCCGGGAGCGTTTGCAACTGATCGGGGAATGGTATCTCACAGCGCAAATGCTGAGTTCCTAAGGAGGTAGCATATAAACCGGACATCAAACAAGAACGAGATGGGGCGCATATGGGAGCTGTAGCATATGCTTTATCGAATCGGACACCATTTGCGGCAATCCGATCAATATTGGGGGTTTTGGCCAACGGATCGCCGTAACAACCCAAAACCGGACTGATGTCCTCTGCTACTAGCCAAACAATATTAGGCTTCGTAGGCTGTTCTGGTGAACTACATGAGAACCCTAGTATCAATCCAAAGTAGACATACAATAAAGTTAGTCTAAGTGACATTCTTAAATTCTAATTCTTAATTCTTAATTATTATTTATTAATTGTCTATGGCCAAGGGAAATTCCGATGAAGGAATTCTGGCCTCTTTTAATAATTGCTCTAATGCTTGCACCTTATCGGGATGTTTCGCCGCAATATCTTTTTCTTCGCCAAGATCGGATGACAAGTTGTACAATTCAATTGCATGGCTTGGATCCTGCTTAACATGGAGCTTGACCGCTTTCCAATCACCTTGCCTGATGGCTTGCGATCCAGTACCTTCATGGAACTCCCAATATAAATACGGATGAGTTGGTTGATTATCCAACCCCAGTAGTGTTGGTTTTATGGAAATTCCATCAATGTTAGCTGGAACTGTTGCCCCGGCCAGATCCACCAAAGTAGGCAACACATCCCAAAATCCACCCAGGTGATCGGACTTACTACCGGCTTGAATGTGCCCAGGCCAAGTCACGATAAAAGGCTCCCGCATTCCTCCTTCGTACAAATCCCTCTTTGAACCTCTCAGTGGACCATTACTGTTAAAGAACTCGGTGGTATAAATATCTTTCATGGGACCATTATCGGAGGTAAAGAAAATTAGGGTCTTATCAGATAACCCGGATTGATTCAGGAAAGCTACAATCTTGCCAATCCCCTGATCCATTCTAGTGATCATGGCAGCGTAATCCTTCTCTTTTCGCCCCCAATCCCGATCTGCATAATCGCCCTGAGACGGCACTTCGAATCGTAAGCTATCCACTTGTTCTCCGTTATCGTGAGGTATGGTAATTGGGAGGTAAAGAAAGAATGGATTGTCCTTATTCTCATCGAGAAACTGTAAGGTCTCTTCCATAAAAAGATCATGGCTGTATTGGACTTGGCCTGTGGAATAACTTCCCAATCCATCATGCCACAAGGCGGTATCCAGGTATTGTACCTCATTATCCAGCATTACTTTCTCACCATTTCTCCACAAGTATTCTGGATAATAGTTATGAGCCAATACCTGATCCGTGTATCCAAAATAATGATCCCAGCCCTGCTTACTGGGATCCCCTGTGGTGTTGGGATCTCCTAATCCCCATTTTCCAATCATGCCGGTAGTATAACCTGCTTGTTTAAGATACTCGGCAACAGTTATGGCGGAATCGGGCAACGGCAGTTGACCATTTTGATAACCAAATTGCTTATTTCCTCTTATTTGAGTGTGTCCGCTGTGTAATCCAGTCATCAATACCGATCTGGAGGGGGCACAAACTGAGGTACCTGCATAGAACTGGCTGAAGGTCATGCCATCCGCCGCCAATTTGTCGATATGGGGTGTTTTAATCAAACTTTGTCCATATGCCCCAACGTCTCCATAACCCAAATCATCGGCCATGATGAATATAAAGTTAGGAGGTAACGCTTCAGGGAGTATTTCCGGTTTTGGATTTTGGCAACAAAATAATAAGCTACCGGCCAGGCTTATGCCAGCTAGCATGTTCAGGTATTTGCGCATTGCAATAATGTTTTATCTCTGGAATGTATGGGTCAGCTGGTACTAGACCGAATTCCTACGGATAAATTTATAATTGCCTTTGGATTTACCAAAATCTCGGGACAATACCATTTTTGCCACCTTCTTACCCATTTGATGGAAATCCGGGGTAATCACAGAAATGCCCCCTGCAAGTACTTCCTTGAGCGCACTGTCATTATAGCAAATGACTCCAATATCTTTCCCTAATTGCAGGTTGTGCTCTCTACAATATTTGACCACGTATGCTAGGTCCCGGTCGTTTTTAATGATCAACAACTGACCTGGTGATAGTTCTGATGATGCCAAATCAGGAGTAACATCGAACTTGATCTTATGGTCTAAACAAAAATCTGCAAAGCCTTCCCAGATCTCCTTGTGGTAAATATTTTCCGGAAACACCAGTCTCAGATGATTATATTTTTGACAACTGTCACTGATTTCTGAAAGCGTTTGATAGAGTTCTTCGCGATTATTGGTAATCACTGCTGAGAACTCCTGACAGGTTTCAAATTCTCGATGCACAAAAATCAACTTATTATTGGGTATCATACCAATTGCCCTACGTAAGCCATCTGTTATGGAGTCCAAGTGAGGAAATATGATAAACCTGTCATAGCTGCCTAGGTTAGCCATAATATCCCGCTCTAGTTGGTCAGGATCACCATTGAACAAATGGACATCCACTTCGCAGGAATCCGGAATGTTTTCCGTTAAAGCCTGGTAGAAAGCCGTTTTGTCGTCGTTGAAGTTATTAAGAAATAGTAAGCAACGTTTTTTACACAGCTTACCGGTGGAAGCCACATAGTATCCCTTACCTTTGACTGCGCTCAAAATTCCTTTTTCTTTAAGCACTTTGTAAGCCTTTTCTACCGTGTCTCGGGCAAGGTAAAACTCCGCACTGGTTTCATTGATTGATGGAACTTGTTCCCCAATCCCAAAAATACCATTGTCAATATCAGACTTAATAATCTCGACAATCTGCAGGTATTTGGGAACTTTAGACGATTCATCAACCGTCAGCAGATTTAACCCCGAAAATCCGTCAATAGTAGAGGTGATGGTTGAGGATGTACTCATGTTTGGTCTTCGTTTGATTAAATAAAAAAAAGTTGGATTATTAGTATTATCAGGATAAGCAATACAATCAGCCATTGAATCCAGTTGAGGCTCTTTGAATTTTCAGCTTCGTCGGAGCCAACTCCTTTGCCTTTTGTCATATCAGTTTGGTTTATTCCTGAATCTGCCAATCTTAGTTAAAAGGTATTCAAACGTTTGCAATGGACTAAGAAGCACATATCCGTCCAATGGGAATAGATTCCACACAACCCGTTTTGGGAAAATAATACCAGAATTTGGGAAGTTATTACTAGCGCTCGTCAGCTTCTAACTACCAATCATTAATTGTCAATGGTCAATTGAGAGCTCTGCTGGTTTGCATACTCCTTTGGAGGTATACCGAATTGTTGCTTGAAGCATTTGGAAAAATAACCAGGATCTGAAAATCCTACTTTATAGGCTATCTCAGATATGCTATTGGTACCTTCTTTAATCATCCTGGCGGCAATTTTTAGCCGAACACTTCGGATAAATAGGTTAATGGATAACCCACTCAGCTTATTGATTTTATCGTAGAGGCGGGTTTTACTAATTCCCAATTCTTCTACAAACTGCTGATAGTTGAGTTTAGAATCCCCTAGATTTTGTTCTACGATTCTAACTGCTTTTTCTAAAAACACTTGGTCTTTATGGTTGGAAGCCAGCTTGTCCGGAACCAGATCTGCAGTAGAGGTAAAGTAATCCCGTAGTTCGCTTCTTGACTTAATCAGATTATTGATTCTCACCCGCAGCAGATTAAGATCTATTGGTTTGGCCAGGTAATCATCAGCGCCAACCTGGTATCCCTCCATCTGGTTCTGCTCCCCTACTTTCGCGGTCAACAGTATTACCGGGATATGGTTTAACAGATCATTCTCCTTAATACGCAGGCAGAACTCCATGCCATCCATTTTGGGCATCATCACATCGCTAACGATGAGGTCTGGAACCATTTCCTCTGCTAGTTTTAAGCCTTCTGCACCATTGGTAGCTTCAATAACCGAGAAGTGAGACTTTAGTCCATTCTTTAAATACGCCCGCATATCGACACTGTCTTCAATCAATAGTACAATTCCCATTTCAGCCTTTCGGATAACCGGATCGGTATCGGTTTTTGACTCTGCAGCGAAAAGTTTTTGTATTTGCCAAGCCCGCTCAGTGACACTCACTTGCTCTAATGCTTTCTCATCTGCAGTATAACTTGATACTCCAATAGGAATAGTCAGTACGAACTGTGTGCCCTCACCTACCTTGCTGGTGGCCGTTAGCGTACCTTTGTGTTTCTCTGCCAGCTTTTTTGCCAGATTCAATCCAATTCCTGTTCCCATGCGTCTTCGGTCACTTTCTTCAACTTGATAGAATCGTTCAAAGATGCGATCCAATTTACTTTGCTTTATGCCAATTCCATTATCGATTACCTCAACTTGCAAAGTTTGGTCTTGTATGGTTGCAATTACCCTGATTTTACCCCGTACATTAGTGAATTTCAAGGCATTAGAAATCAGATTATACAATATCTTCTCAATCTTATCACCATCAAACCAGCCTACTTCTGATGGTTGATTGGTGACAAATTGGTAATCAATGTCCATGTTGTCGGCTCTAAAATCGAAGGCCGCGGCAATTTCTTTGATGAAAGCCACGATATCACTTTTGGCAACTTTCAACTTAAGTGTATCCCGATCCAGGTCCGAAGAATCCATCAGCTGATTGGTTAATCGGAGCAGTCGGTGGCCATTGCGTTCAATCAGTCTCACATCTTCTTTCTCAGTCCTGGTGAGCCTTGGAGACCTCATCAAATTAGCTACTGGTCCTAGAATTAATGTGAGCGGTGTTCTAAACTCATGTGAAATATTCATGAAGAACTTAAGCTTTGACTGATCGGCATTATGTAATCGATCAGCCATTTCCTGAATTTTACGGTTCTGCATTTCCAGGCCTGCTGTTTTTTCTGTGACCAATTTTTTCAGGGTGATATTGCGGGCCTTAATATTTCGCGTCCTTAAGCGAAATAGCGCATAAGTAAGCAATAGCAACAGTGCTAATAAAATAAACCTAAACCAATTGGTGTGCCACCAGGGAGGAAGCATGATGATCTCCAAGGTCGCCTCATCCTTCCCCCATACTCCATCGCTATTAGTAGCCTTAACCCTAAAGATATATTTTCCACTGGGTAAAGAAGTATAAGCTGCATTCCTACGCGAAGCTTCCACATAATTCCAATCCTCTTCCAAATTATCCAGCTTATAAGCATACATATTATTATTTGGTGATGCATAGTGCATACTGGAGAAGTTGAAAGTGAGAATGTTATTTCTATGATTGAGGGTGATTTCCGCTGCCCTTGACGCAGGTTGGTGCAATACTACCTGGTTATTGATACTATCCCCCACCAGCACTTCCTTATTAAATAGCTGGATACCAGTGATGATGGGACTTGACGCAAAGGGGTTTGGTTTGATTTGGTCTGGGTTAAAGTGAACAATACCATCAATGCTACCGAAGTACATATGTCCGTTGTGGTCCTTGTAGGCGGCGTTCATATTGAAATTATTAGAGGGCAGTCCGTCATCAGTAGAATAATTCGAAAACTGATTTTTTTTGATATCATATCTACTGAGACCATTATTGGTGCTAATCCATAATATATGATCATTCTCCTTTAGGATGGCATTAACAGTATTACCCGGTAGACCATGTTCGGTGGTAAACCTTTTCACAGATCTGGTTTCCAAGTCCAGTTTAACCAATCCCCCTGATTGCGTACCGATCCAAAAACCTTCAGGATGTTCGTTGATCACGGTTATGGCCTCCTTAAACGGCTTAGCATTTTCATAAGCTACCAGCTCTTCCAATTGGTCTGTTTGTTTATTCAAATAGTATAGGCCAAAAGTAGTACCAGCCCACAAGGTTTGTTCTTGATCAAACTCAATAGTATTCACTGTAAGTCGAAAAACCTGTCCCTCCTTTTTAAATAAATAGTTTCTAAAATCTCTCTCTCCCTTAATACATTGATAAATACCGCCACTGTGGGAAGCCACCCAAATATCAGCTCGGTCATCTTCCCTAATAGCAGAAATGGCCCAGGCATAAAAGCCAGTGGTATCAGCATCGATCACATATCTAAATGGGTAATTGGTCCAAGTTTTTAAATCTATACGGGAAACCTGGTCCGGATTATGACCCATCCACAGCAATCCTCTACTGTCCAAATAGGTACAGAATACCACATTGCCATTCATCTGTGAGTTGCGGTTGTTGAAGTGCTCAAAAGATTCAGTATCTGGATAATAATGCGCCACCCCATTGGCGGTACCAACCCATAAAGTCTTTTCCGCTCCCTCGGTTATAGAATAGATATTATTTGATACCTGTTTTAGATCCTGGTGTATTCTGAGCGTGTTGAATTGCTTTTGCTCAATATCAATTTTCAACAGGCCATACCTCTCAGTACCTAACCAAAGAACATTGTCCCTACCAATAAATGCCGCAAGTAATCGTCCCTCGTCCCATTCCATGGCACCATGCTTCTCCAAATTCTTTTCAAACTTATCTCTGACCGGATCATACCGAACCAGTCCGTAATTAGGATTATTACTGATAGCCCAGAGATCACCTGCTTGGTCCTGAAGACAAGTCATGAAAGTGATTGCAGAATTGTTGTCCAATTCCCCTTCCGTCATGTACATCTTGAAAGCGAAATCACGGCCAGTAACATTGGTAACTCGAGCCAAACCCAGGTTACCCCAAGCCCATAGATTATTTTCGAACTCCCCAATTCCTTCAAAGTTATTTCTTCGTGGATCCAGTCCATCGCCGAAATGCTTGTTTTGGACCTCGTAGTAGGTATCAGTAAAGTCTTTGGTGGTACCGGGGCTGTATCCCTGAACACGTCCAATTCCTTGGTTAGTTGCCAGCCAAATTCGTCCTTTACTATCTTGAAAGATCTGGTTTACCCGTTCAGTCCCCACTCCTATTTGGTGGAGTTTGCTGGTTGTAGTCTCATAGAGGAATAACCCCTGACCGTTTAGATAATTGGATAAATACCCTGTCCCAAACCAAAGATTACCCACATTATCCACCAACATGCACCGCACTGGTAGATCTCCCACCGCCTTAATCCTACTGAAGTCACCACTGATATAGTCATACTTAAATAAGCCTCCACCAGTACCGATAAGTACCTCATCTTTCGATAGTGCTTGGTAACTGTAAACATCATAATTTCCGATATAGTCCTTCTTGGTATCGTCTGGCTTAAAATGATGAAACAAACCAGTGGCATAATCAAGATAGCTTAAACCATTACCATCATAATCCAACCAAATACTGCCTCGTTGATCCAGAAATAATCCTTCATGAACGTTGACCTTTTGAAATGGGGTACCTGGATTATTGGGATCGTAATCGTAAGAATCAAAAGTATAGCCATCAAATCGGGCAATTCCGTATTCAGTACGCATCCATAAATAACCCAGGTCATCCTGGATTACAGCACTAATGATGTTACTGGTTAAACCATCATTGGTGGTAAATTGCTCAGCCCGTAAGTGGTTAGTCTGAGCCCCTACCGACAAGGTGAGACAACCGAAAACCAGTAAAATTGCAGATTTCAAGAAAAGTCTGGATTGATTCAAACTATAATTTACTAAATTTTGAATAATGATGATTGGGAAATTTAGAAATTGAAAACATCAACAATGGTAAAAAGCCCAGCCTCTACTGGTACTGTGATAGCTTGATCCAATACCGGATAATCTTGTTTGTTTAGAACGTTGACCGCTTTGAAATCACCTGCAAGTTGCACGGCGATATTAATATCATGGTGCTGTGGATCCAGCCAGCCCGGATCTACCAGAAACAATCGAAAACGGTGGTCTTCCATACGGATCACCTGCATAAACACTGCATCCCCCGTCTGGCGGAACGGCATGCGTTTTGCAGCCGTTGAGAAATCATTTCTCAATAAGTCAGCCGCTTCCCGCCCCGTATATTTTTGCTCGGGATCTTTCCAAATGTAGATCCCATCGGTGTGCCACCATTCTTCAATATTAGCCACGTTACTCAAGTCTGTTTGTTCAGGGACCATAGCTACCAATCCATAGGGTGTGGGCGGCACCTGGTAACCGAATTGTCTGCTTTTATTGAAAACCACCTTTTGGAAGGCATGTTCAGGAGTGTTGGTCATCCCCCAAAGGCTTCCATTATGAGGGAAGATTGCCTGGTGTAGTTCCTCATCTTCCTGCCATAGCTCCGGACGGTGACCGTTGTGAGCGTCAGCCAGCCATTTTTCTGAAGGTTGATGAATCACCATTCCTACCGGTGAATAACCAAGAATATCCTCTGGTTCAGGGCTAAAAACCAATCCTTTGCCGAGCATATGATAGAAGATCTCAGTACTCTCTGCACCGGTATAAGTAAAAGACTCGGAATCTACCTGCGGAGCGAATTCTCTGATCCTGGATGCCATCCGGGTCATCCCCATAGTAGTATGCGCAACTAATAATCTCAAGTAGGGATGGCCGGCCTTAGGATATTCCCATTGGTGAAATCGATTAAAGGAAAACAGATCCCCGTGAATAGAAACTTCATTTTGTTTCAACAACCCTGCCTGCCAAAGTCCCCCTCTTCCCATTAGGTTAATTTCCGGAGTTCTTGAGTTGGAATCTTCAGTAGCCGCTGCCGAAACCTGATCACGTCCTTGTCCAAACAAACCGTCAAACACTGAAGGGAACGATGGTGTACTCATCCACCAAAGTCCTTTATTTTTAGTCATACACAGCTTATTGCCATATTGCAGGCATAGATTGGCCAAAGGTGTGAAATAGTGGTCAAAATAACGCGACAGCCTTTCTACTTGCTCATCTTCAGCGGAATGGAATCCGTGAGCATATTCTGGAGCCACCTGCAGGATCTTCTCAGCTGTTTCCAGTGTAATGAAAGGCATACAGGAATGTCCAATCAGAAAAGTTGTGGGAATCTTATGCTCCTCGATCCAACGGGCCTTTTCCACTATCTCCTCTACCGAATATGTTCCGTTGATGGCATCAGTGCGCCATCTTCTTTCGGACCAGGGTTGGCCATTTTCATCCAGTGGTGGATTGTGCTCAATAACCTTCATTCCGCTGACAAACTTCAGGTTAGGATAAGGGAATTTCCCAGTCAGCCATTGATACTGACGTTGATAAGCCGCCAGACCTTCGTCATCAGTGGGAATTGAACCAAACCCAACTACAAGATCGTATGATGTTGCTGCTACCGAATCCGGTATATATTCATCTACTTGCTTTCTCAAAGTCTCAGTATTCGCTTTGATCACCTCGATCTTTCCCTGATACTCAATATTGGCCACCTGATGCTCCCACTGTGACCCGATGTCAATCCGGTACAAATGATCATCCCCATTTGGAGATGAGCTCAGAAAGACCTGATCACCATTCACCTCGATATCGGTAAAACCAACCGATGCATTCTGGGATCCCAGTAAATTGCCCTCACGATCCCATATTCTAAACATTCCTCCGGCAACCGAGATCACTTCCTTTCCTGGAATCTCAGGATAAAGATCAGAGGCCCTGACAAATGCCGTGGAATAGAACTCCAATTGAGAGTCGTCTTGACGCTCAAAAGGCACTAACCCATCTGATATCCACAATGGGTCACCTGTATGATCCGTGACCATCACCGCTTGCTTATTGAAGAAGGTATCTCCCATCAAAATTTCAGGAATTTCATCTCCGTCCAAATCCTCTATTTCAATAGAAAAGGGGAAGAAGCTGCCTCCGGGATTCTCCCAGTTGACCATTTGATCTGGCACTTGAAGTGGTTTTCTCCATAACGATATCAGCGAATCACCTTTAAATCCCAGCAATTGAGCAACCGTACGGTTTTCTATTACCAGGATGTTATCCTTGCCATCGTTATCCAGGTCGCCAACAGCTAGACGGTGCACTAAACGCTCCATCTCTGCTGACTTCGCCACCAGTTCGCCCAGGTGATCCAGTATATAAACGAAACGGTCAATGCCTCCACAGGCTATTTCCAGCTTATGATCACCCGTAAAATCTCCAATACCGATATTAAACAATGGGAGTTTGGAATTAAACTCCCATAACAATTCCCCCTTGAGGTTCAAGGCCAATAATTGACCCTGAGCAGTAACCGCCAGAATCTCATGCTGACCATTCCCATCCAGATCACCCAACTTGAGATCAAACACAAACGCATCCGTCGGATAGGTCCAGTTTGCCACTCCCGCCAGACTGCGCAGCGCAATGTTGCCGTGATAGTCAGCAGTTACGATTTGCTGGTCCCCCAGCAATTCCAAGTGCCATACATTGGACCCCGCATCGATGTAATGCAATTGACTTTGCTGGTCTTCAGGAGTACATGCAAAAAGGGAAACCA
Organism: Cyclobacteriaceae bacterium; assembly: GCA_028289505.1. Lineage (GTDB taxonomy): Bacteria > Bacteroidota > Bacteroidia > Cytophagales > Cyclobacteriaceae > SZUA-3. Next base: position 2,594 of record JANQPK010000397.1, on the reverse strand, counting down.
GAAATAGACAGATCCGCAGGTTAGCGTATCCGTTCCAACACCGGCTTTGCTGGTTCTTTAGATTCATTGAAGAGATTTTAACAACATTTTTATATTCAGTCAGTTCGGTGCTACCCGTGGATATCCGTTTTGTACATCATAATATAATGATATTCTAATATGGGGTCCAAGCGTTTGGGTTCAGGTTCGTGCAGATGGAGTGGTTTGGCGTGCTTATCCTGAACGGATATGTTTGCACAGGTATCAAAAAATCAAAGAATACTATTTAGATTAATTCTAAATAGCTACATTTGTTTTCCATTTAACTGACACCTACAATCATGAAATATATTTCCTTTTTTTTAGCCCTGGTTCTGGTTAGTTGTACCGGTTCAGGTGAACATAGTGCTGACTCTGGTGAGGCTACTGTTGAAGAGCAGGTTATCAATGTTTATTCCCATCGTCACTATGACGTAGATAAAAAGGTATTTGACAAGTTTACTGAAGAAACCGGCATAAAGGTCAACGTAGTAAAAGCTGGTGCTGATGAACTGATCACCAGGTTGGAAACTGAAGGGGAACAGTCACGGGCAGATGTTTTAATCACAGTTGATGCCATGAAACTCAATCGGGCCAAGGAAATGGGACTACTGCAGCCTGTTGAAGCCGCTACCGACAATCAGGAAATATTTATTGAAGAAGAGAACTATTGGTACGGGATCACCTATCGTGCGCGGGTGGTTGTTTATGACAAAGAGGATGTGGATATTTCGTCAATTTCGAGTTATCAAGATCTTGCTAACAACCAATGGAAGGATAAGGTATTGGTGCGTTCTTCTTCAAGTGCCTACAACCAGTCGCTGTTGGCCTCCATTATTCATGCAGAAGGACCTGAAAAGGCCAAACAATGGGCAGAGGGTGTAGCCGGCAATATGGCTCAAGAGCCCAAAGGCGGTGACAGAGATCAAATCAAGGCCATTGCCTCAGGAGTAGGAGATTTGGCTATCGTCAACACCTATTACCTTGGTCTATTGTTGAATTCAGAAAATGAAGAAGAGGTAAAAGCGGGGCAAGCAGTGGGTATCTTTTTCCCCAATCAATCTGATAGAGGCAGCCACATCAATATCAGTGGTATTGGTGTAACCAAGCATGCACCCAATAAAGAAAATGCTATTAAGTTCATCGAATTTTTGACCAGTGACGCAATCCAGTCGATGTACACCTCTAACTCTTTTGAATACCCGGTAAGTAGAAATGTGGAGCCGGCCCCCACCATTGCTTCCTGGGGAAGTTTCAAAGTAGACAATTTGGACTATGCAAAAGATACTGAATTGAGTGAACAAGCAGTGAAGATATTTGAGGAGGTTGGCTGGAACTAGGCTTTGGGAACATTCAGGTTGGAAGTTCTCCACCTTATTTTTGATTCTGATCCTAATACTGCCCGTATGCTTTATTGTTTTACGGTTCTTTTTTGTTAATAGTGCTGACTGGGGGGGATTATCTTCAACCCTGCTTCCACTCTATATAGGGAATACCTCCTATCTATTGGCAGGAGCCATACTGCTAACCCTAACCATTGGAGTAACCACAGCATGGGTGGTGACCCTGTATGATTTTCCATTCAGAAAACAATTCGAATGGATGCTCATCCTTCCCTTGGCGATACCTACCTATATTAACGCCATCGCCTATGTTGGACTGACCGACTATGCCGGGCCCATAAGAATACTGTTAAGGTCTTTAGATCATGATATTTACCTGGATCTTATGGATAGAAATGGCGCTGTTTTGGTGATGAGTTTGGTGTTATACCCCTACGTCTATATTACCTCCAGAGCTGTTTTTCTCTTACAATCAGCATCGCTGATTGAAGCATCGCGATCGCTGGGCAAATCGATGGGCTCTACTTTTATCAAGGTGGTACTGCCATTGGCTTGGCCGGCTATTTTCTCTGGATTAATGTTGGTGATAATGGAGATACTAAATGATTATGGAGTGGTCCAGTATTATGGTGTTCCTACCTTTACCACTGGCATTTTTCGGTCATGGTTATCATTGGGAAACCTACCCCAGGCTATTTTTCTATCTTTTATTACCTTGACGGTGGTCCTGATGTTATTGCTGATTCAGGTCATCATTCAGGGTAAAATCAAATACGCTAATGCTAAGGAAGACCGTAAATTAACCCTAAGGGCCCCACGTTACCCATGGGTCTTTACTATATTTTGTCTGTTTCCTTTTCTACTTGGATTTATCACCCCCATTTTCCAATTGCTATGGTGGGCGGCAAAAGTAACAGAATTCGAAAGCTGGGCACTTTCCGCTAAGCTAGTGGCCAATACTGCTATGCTAGGTATTATAGCTGCGATCTTGGTGGTAGTTATTTCCCTGATCTTTAACTATACTTTCCGCATTTCCAAGTTGGCACCATTTGCTAAAGTTATATTTAGATTACCCATGATTGGATATGCCATACCAGGGGCAGTAATTGCTATTGGTATTGTATCTATGGTGGTTTGGATCAACCCCAATTGGATATATTTTGGGGTTACTGCTATGGTGTTTGGCTATTTAGTGCGGTTTTTTGCTGTTGGCTTCGGCACAATAGAATCAGG
>JANQPK010000394.1 GCA_028289505.1 Cyclobacteriaceae bacterium | reverse complement strand
TACTGAACTATGAATCCAGTTATCGCACAGGCAACCCGGTAATTCACTTGAAACCTGATCAGCGGCTGCTTTCAGAACTTGGACTGACACCCTTGGATGTAGCCACTACCGTTAGGGGCGCTGTATACGGAGTCAAGGCTACTATATTTAAGCAGCAGGGAAAGGAGTACGATATTACGGTAAGTTATCCGGAGCACCAGGTGAATACCCTGGATAAGATTGAGCAACTGCCCATCTTTACTGCTCAAGGCACCTTTACTGTGGGACAACTGGTGGAAGTCAGCCAGCAAACCTCACAAGCCCAGATCTTGCACATCGATAAGAACAAAACCATCGAGTTCTCTGCCAGTCCGGCACCCGGGGTGGTTTCAGGAGATGCCAGAAAAGAAATAACCACCGCGTTGGATCAAATTGAGCTACCAGCGTCAGTGACTTTCAAATGGTCCGGGAATATTCAGGAATTAGACGAGACCCTGGACGATATGGTGCTGACCTTTGGGATCGCCCTGCTGCTAATGTACATGCTTTTAGCCTCCCTGATGGAAAATTATTGGCACCCGGCTATCATCTTTACCACCGTGCCTATGGCCATGATCGGAGTGTTTGTTTTTATGTACCTGGGTGGTCATACCATGAATATCATGTCGCTGATGGCCATTGTCACGCTGCTGGGGTTGGTGGTAAACGACGACATCCTGATCCATGATTACACCGAACAGCTGATGCTCCGAGACCGCATGAAGCTGAAACCGGCCACCATCCTGGCTGCAAAGCGAAAAATGAAAACAGTAATTATGACCACTGTTGCCATCATATTTGGCATGCTGCCCAACGCCCTGGGTTTTGGCGACACTGGCAGTGCCTATAGAATACCTATGGCTATTGTCACTATTGGGGGCATGATTACTTCTACCATTCTCACCCTGTACTTAATTCCCTCACTTTTTTATGTGTTGAGAAGTAGAAAAAGTGAAGCATAATGAAGCTGACCCAAATATTCAAGGCTTTTAAATGGAGCTTCCTGCTTACTTCCTCGCTTATTCTCTTAGAATCGGCCGCTAACTTGTTATTTCCCCTGTTTATTGGATATGCTATTGATGACGCCATAGCAGGCAGTTATCAAGGCTCCATGCAACTAGGTATATTGGGCGTAGCTATCCTGGTAGTGGGAGCAAGTCGCAGGCTTTTCGATTCCAGGTTTTACTCCAAAGTGCTACTGGCTTCTGGCACCACCGTGATCTCTAAAATTGAGAAAGAATTATCGTCAATCAAGACTGCCAGATTGGGCATGATCCGTGAGATGATTGAGTTTATGGAAAATGCCCTTCCCGAGCTGGTGAATAACCTGATAGGATTAATTGGAGTGGTATTGATCATTGCCACCCTGAACCTAAAGGTGTTCCTTGGGTGCCTGTCGGCTTCCTTGGTTATTGGCATCATTTATATGATTAGCAGTAGCACCATTTTCAGATTTAATAAAGCCTATAATGATGAAATTGAAAAGCAGGTAAACATCATCAATACTAATTCCAGTCAAGCGCTAAGCAGCCACCTGCATCGAATGATGAAATGGAACATTAAATTATCGGACTTGGAAACCTTAAATTTTTCAATTTCCTGGATGGTTCTAATGGTGTTTCTGGTATTGTCCATTATGGTTTCAGTGGGTGATGGAATTGTACAATACGGAGCCATTTTCGCGCTGATCATGTATGTATTTCAGTATATGGAAAGTATTGTCAGTTTACCACTATACTACCAGCAATGGCTGCGTCTCCAAGAAATCAAAGCAAGGTTGAGATAAAACTTTTCTAGAGCACCAAAGATTATGGGAGTGGGATGGTATTTTCCAGGTATATTTTTACCTTATTGGTTAACTAAAAAAACGCAAATATGACCCAACCTTATCGCCTTAAGATAGGTATTGACAGCTACTGCTTCCATCGATTGTTTGGAGAAGTATATCCCCATCAATACCAGGCAGCAGCACCTTTTTCCATGGAAGACTTTCTGCAATACGCCAAGCAGGTGGATGTGGATGGGGTTTCACTGGAATCCTGTTTCTTCCCTGAGTTTTCAGCAGACTACCTGGCCCAGGTGAAGAGCTGGTTGGATGAAGGACAATTTGATCAGGTTTATGCCTGGGGACACCCAGATGGCCTGGAAGGGGGGAAGAATGAGAAAGAGTTTGACAGCATGTTGGAACATATCCATCACGCTAAGGCCATTGGTGCTGAGGTAATGCGGGTGGTGGGCAGCAGCCTGATGTTTCGCTTCGAACCACATGAGCCACAACTGGAGAAATTGGCCCAAATGTTTAAGACCGCGGTGAAAGAGGCTGAAGCTAACGGTATCAAACTGG
>JANQPK010000385.1 GCA_028289505.1 Cyclobacteriaceae bacterium | reverse complement strand
TAACAGGTATTGGCACCGACGTGGGTAAGACGGTGGTAAGTGCGGTGTTGGTAGAAGCCCTGGCAGCAGATTACTGGAAGCCGGTGCAGTGCGGGTTTCCTCGAGACACCGATACCGTGGCCAAACTCATTTCGAACCAATCCACTGTATTTCACCCTGAGCAATATCTTCTACAAGAGCCGGCCTCACCCCATCAAGCTGCATATAATGAGGGTGTACAGTTGAGTCTGGTTAATATTAAAGCACCTTTCACTCAAAGAGATTTAGTGATTGAAGGGGCAGGAGGAATGATGGTTCCGATCAACGATCATGAGTTTATCCTCGATCTAATCGAGAAGTTTGGCGACAAGTTAATTCTGGTTTGTAGTTTATATCTGGGTTCTATAAATCACAGTTTGCTTTCGGTGGAAGTTCTGAAAAGCCGTGGTATTGAAATAGCCGGTATTGTGTTTAATGGAGAAGTTAATCGACACAGTCAAGAGATTATACAATCTTACAGCGGAGTAAAGTGCTTATTGCATTTAGAACCCGATAGCAGTATTGATCCTCAAAACATAAAAAGATGGGCTCAAATCTTAAGGAAAAACCTGTGATAGACCTACTGTCCAAGGACAGTGAGTTAGTATGGCATCCCTTTACGCCGCTGATTGGTAGTGAAGAAAACCTGGTGGTGACTGGTGCCAAGGGGGCTAAACTGTACACTGCTGATGGTCATGAAATTATCGATGCTATTGCTTCTTGGTGGGTGAATCTGCATGGACATGCCAACCCTCATATAGCCCAGGCTATTGCTAAGCAGGCGCTAAACCTAGAGCACGTTATGTTTGCCGGCTTTACTCATGAACCAGCGATTCAATTAGCTGAGAATTTGTTGTCTGTGCTCCCTGAAAACCAGGGGAAGGTATTTTTCTCGGATAACGGCAGTACTGCAGTGGAGGTTGCTTTGAAAATGGCACTACAATACTGGCATAACCAAGGAGAAGACCGAAATACAATAGTAGCCTTAGATGGTGCATATCATGGCGATACTTTTGGGGCCATGGCCGTTGGCGAACGGGGTGCGTTTACCGAACCTTTTTGGCCTTATCTGTTTGAGGTTGACTTTATTGATTTACCCTTGTCAGTACCTGAGGAGCAAGTACTGGCCAAGTTCGAAGATTTATTGAATCAAGGTAGGGTGGCGGCTTTTATTTTCGAACCAATTGTCCAGGGAGCTGCAGGAATGCGTAAATATTCCGCCATTTGGTTAGATCGTATGATTTCTCTAGCCAGATCCTATAAAGTATTGTGCATCGCGGATGAAGTAATGACCGCTTTTGGCAGGACCGGTCGATTGTTTGCTTGCGACTATCTACAAGAGAAACCAGATATTTTTTGCTTATCCAAAGGCATAACCGGAGGAGCATTGCCCTTAGGAGCTACTACTTGTACCAATGAGGTACAGCAGGCCTACCATCATCAGGATATCTACAAAACGTTCTTTCATGGACATTCTTACACCGCCAACCCCATAGCATGTGCTGCAGCCAATGCCAGTTTTGAACTATTGATGTCTGAGAAGTGTCAGCAGGACATTGCCAGGATTACCAATAGTTTTGCAGCTTTCAAGCAAAGGATTGATTCCCATGAAAAGGTAAAGTCTTGTATGCATATGGGTGCCATATTGTCCATAGAGATTAGTTCCTATGAAGACACCTCCTACGTAAACGAAGCGAGACACAAACTATACCCATTTTTCTTGTCTAAGGGTGTTTTATTGAGGCCGCTGGGGAATATCATTTACATTATCCCACCTTATGTAATTAGCGACGAGGAGTTGCAGCAGGTATACCAAGCCATTGAGGATTTCTTAGAATCTACACTTTAAAAAGATAGCTAAAAAAACAAGGGAAACATAACATAAAGTGCGCCCAGGATACCTAACACTACAATGGCAATGATGGTACCCATAAGTAAACGGTCATAGAGGTACTGTCTGGCTCGCTTAGTTCGCAACTGAGGCACACCTGTAATATGGTCCCCGGCCATAGTTTGGGAGCTTTCAGTTTGAAGATCTGGTTCCATTGTATCTTTTGCAAGCATATTTTTAAGCTGGTCGATTTTTTGGATATAGTCTTTTAAAGTTTTCTTAGATTGGGAATCTAGTGTTTTCTTTTCTTGTAATAACTTGGAAAGCACCAGCTGGATCTGCTTGATGCTTAGTTGTATTTGTGATTCATTGTCATTGGCGGATTGGAGCTCTTCTATTAAGAACCGGTAGGCTTCTTCAATCTTTTGAAGATTTTCCTGGTACAAGGAGCTGAAATGATCTGAGGGCGCATTATGAATTGCTTTCAGATAGTCTTTTTTTAGTTCCAGGTACCTTTTCCGGACGAGCTGTTTCCTCGAGTTCGCCGGAAGGTTCAAGTATTCACCTGCTTCTTCTAAAGTCATCACAGAATTCCAAGGAGTCAGTTATAATGACCGGTCGTTGTCAAAGCGCTCCAAATAGTCAGCCACGCGTCTAACGAACATACCCCCTAAGGATCCGTCCACCACGCGATGGTCATAGCTGTGAGATAAAAACATTTTATGGCGTATACCAATGGCATCTCCAAAAGCAGTTTCGATTACTGATGGCTTTTTCACAATGGCTCCTAAAGCCAGTATACCCACTTGAGGTTGAACAATGATGGGTGTACCCATTACATTACCGAAGGAACCTACATTGGATATTGTAAAGGTGCCACCTGTTAACTCATCGGGCTTTAGCTCATTGTTTCGAGCTCTTTTAGCCAAATCGTTCACTTTTTTGGTGAGACCAATCAAGCTTAGTGAGTCGGCGTTCTTAATCACTGGAACAATCAGGTTGCCAGAAGGCAAAGCCACTGCCATGCCTATATTAATATCTTTTTTACGAATAATCCGGTCGCCATCAACACTGATATTGATCATGGGGTAATCGTTAATGGCTTTGGTTACGGCCTCAATAAATATTGGTGTGAAGGTTAGATTGTCACCTTCTCTTTCCTTAAAAATGCCTTTATTGCGATTACGCCAATACACAATTCCCGTCACATCAGCTTCCACGAACGAAGTAACATGTGGCGAGATGCGCTTGGATTCCAACATGCGTTCGGCAATCATTTTACGCATGCGATCCATTTCAATTATTTCATCCTCACCAGAAACAGGGGCGATGGAGGTGGCAGGATCAATTGAGGGTTTAGCGGTTACTCCGCTCGACCGGTGTTGTTCAAGATAGTGGAGAATGTCTTTTTTGGTAACCCTTCCTTCTTTTCCACTACCTGGGATATTGGCCAATTCTTGATTGCTTATTTGCTCTCGTTTGGCGATATTTTTCACCAGTGGGCTATAAAAACGTTGATCTTCACTGGTCTCAGGTACACTAGCAGTGGAGGTAGAAGGAACTATGGTTTGCTCAGTTGGTTTAGCCGGCATGGCAACCTGGGTAACAGCGGCTTCAGTATCGCTGTTTTGTCCGTTAGTTTCTACTGATTTGCCATTAGCTGTTTCGATAACAGCTATGGGCTTTCCTACTTCAACCACTTCGCCCTCAGCAGCCAATATTTCTGACAAAATACCAGCATGTTCTGAGGGTATTT
>JANQPK010000370.1 GCA_028289505.1 Cyclobacteriaceae bacterium | reverse complement strand
ATCACCCACCATGGATGGATTAGTGGGGTCTGAGATATCCCAGATGGTAATGTCCGGTAAGGGGTCAGAAGCTATTTCATCGCATATGAATAAGTATCGATCGTCCGCAGTTACCCAGCCACTATGGTGGAATGTCCCTGAATTGCGAACAGCTCCCAACAACTGTGGATTGCTTGGATCCTGAACGTCGTAGATATAAGTGGCATCTACTCCATGAAAATCATACATTCGGTCCCGAATTACCGCAACGTCATGAGCTCCGATGACACTGCCATCTTCCCAAACCAGCTCCGGGTTAGCAGGGTCTGCGGATAAATCGAAAATCCGCAGTCCAGGAGCAAACTCAAAACTGACATACAAATAATGGTCATCGACAAACAGATTATGTGCAGGTTGAAATGCCCCTACTACCTGTGGCATTTCCGGATTGCTGATATCCAGAATCCTGCTGGAGTCATCGGAAGCTGATGAAAAGTCACTGTTGGCAGAATACAGGTAATTGCCAAAGGTTTTCATATCAAATCCTATAACATCGGTAGTGGAGGAAATAGTGGGATCCATTGGGTTGGTGATGTCAACCAAGGTAACGTTACCGTCGCGCAGATTGGAAAAGTCACCCATCACTGCATATTCAGTACCGGTTAATTGGTCGGTATAACCCCAAACATCAGTACCTAGATTGCCCGGAATTCCTATCTGTGCCAGTAATGAAATTTCGGGAGGAGCGGGGCTATCATCATCAGCACAGGAAACAACAGTGACCACCGTTATTATTAGAAAGAGAATTCGTGCATGCATCCGTTAAGTATACGATAACAATTCAACTGTCAACTGCCAACCGCCAACTGCCCGTTGGCAACTGCCAACTGCCAACTGCCGACTGCCGACTGCCAACCGCCAACCGCTAACTTACCAATCTTCTAGCAGTTCCTCTACAGAATCCATTTTGTTTTGACTGTAGGCACCGGAGGTGGTATACACGATTTGTCCGCTTTCATCTAATACAAAGAAATAGGGGGTATCCTTGCGATCTAGTTTTAGAGTTTTCTTGAACGATTTGATTTCTCCTTTGTAGAACAGCAAATGAGGCTCCAGTTCGGGATCCGAATGTTTACGCATTTTTTTCTTTACCGGTCCTGCTGCCGCTTTATTAACTCCGGCAAACATTGCAATAAAATAAACATTTACATCATAAGCGTTACTGAACAGACCTGGCTTTTCCGACTTGTGAATAAATGTTTGGTACACGGGGTTAAACCAGCTAACTAGTTCATCCTCAGATTTTTTTGAATATGACAGCCCAATTAAAGTGTACTTGCCCTTGGTATCCTGGGGCAGGTTTAAAACCTCATCATTGAGGCGGGTTACTTCCATATTTGGGAATGACTGACTCATTTGGCCCAGCGAGGGCAATGAAACTAAAACCACCAGGGCAAATGTTAAGTATGATAAAGAGCGCATTAATGACAATATTTAGTTTAAACAATAACTAAGGTAAATGTACCAACATGGTATATTACTTACCTTTGAATTTGATGCGTCGCATCAACCATGTAAGATTTAAGTACAAATTTTTATTCGTTTTATTATAAAAATAGGGTATCTTTAATACTTACGTGAGTTTGACTTAGTTCGAAAAAGTGACTTTACTGATATGAAAACTATTATTGTTAGTGGTTTAGTACTTATTACCAGCTGTTTTTTCTACAGCTGTGACAGTGCAGGAGATCCCCAGGCAACGGATTTGACTGGTAGACAAGTAACCTATAACCTGATTCCTGGAAACTCACAGTTTGGGGTCTCGGGTACCATCGATTTTAAGGAAAGGACGGACCAGTCAATCCTGGTGGAAATAGAGGTGAACTCCACTGGTTCTGGAGGCGAACACCCGGTTCATTTGCACCTTGGTACATTGGATGTAGCCGATGCGGAAATCGTCGCATTATTGACCCCGGTTAATGCCGCTACTGGTATCAGTACTACCAGATTAACACTCTTAGCCGATCAAACACAGTTCTCCTACCAGGACCTTCTGAATTTCAATGGTAGTATTAAGGTACATATGGATGATGGACCCAACAGGGATGTAGTGTTAGCTGCAACCAATATTGGAATCAATGCCAGTATCGATGTCAACGATATCGCGGTTTGTTCCAGTAAGGAGCCAAGCTAATCTAAGTTAGCACTTCAGGTATTGCAAAAGCTTTTACCAAATCCATGGAATAGCCAGATATTTCTTTACACAACGCGGTTCTCTGTTTACGAATAGCCTTGGTTTTGGAGCCTTCCATATAACCATTCTCCAAATACCAGCCTTTATTTAGATCGATTAAGTTCAAAGCAAACAGTTGTCTTAGTTTTTCCAATACCATTCTGGTGTCTGATTGTTCAAGGGTATTAACGGCCAATGTGAACTGTTCTAAAATTACTCTTTCTATGTAAGCATGGGCCAGGTTGATGAGATGGTTCTGACATTGATTAAAGGCCTCAAAGCTATTCATGCCCTGGTCAATGCGGTGCTTCAGCCGTTGACCGGCTCGTATCAATAAGTGGTTCTCGCGATAACTTAATGCTGCTAGATGAAATTCCTGGTCTAGGATATGTTCTTCACTGGTGATGCGCGTTATGATCGGGTTTTTTTCAGTTATAGAAGTTGTTGCTTGTCTGGTAATGAATTTAACCAGTCCAATAAATTTCATGTCGTTAAACTCCTGCCTGAACTCAGCTAATCGAGACTTGGCTACCAGTTGCATCAGCACGGTATTATCACCCTCGAAGGTGGTAAAGATTTCTGTATCTGCTTTCAGCTCTCCCAGCCTGGTCTCCCATAAATAACCCATTCCACCACATGCTTCACGACAAATCTGCAAGGTTCTAGTGGTATTCCAGGTACTGTAGGCCTTGATTCCAGCGGCCAGTGCCTCTATTTCCCTTCCATCTTCGGGTTGCTGGGCTAAATATCGATCCACCAGATATTTCAAAGTAAAGTCGAGAGCATAAAGATTAGCTAAAAGCGGCATTAGCTTCTTTTGGTGTGCTTGATAATCCATGATCAGTTGTTCTGGTTGACCGGGCATTCCAAACTGTCGTCTCTGATGTGCGTACTCTATGGCAATGGTTAATCCGAGTTTCGCTGCACTCAATCCAGCTAAAGGAATGCCAATTCGTCCTCCCACCAGAGTCCCCAGCATGGTAAAGAATCGCTTTGAGGGATTGGCGATGGGGCTTTGGTACTGGCCATTATCTGTAACTTGGGCAAAGCGATCTAACAAGTTATCTACCGGAACCCGCACTTGGTTGAACCATATTCTACCGTTATCTACACCATTCAGCCCCTGTTTTTCCCCACAATCTTCGATTTTTATTCCAGGAAGGACCTTTCCTCTTTTATCCCTGATTGGCACCAAAAATGTACTAACCCCATGATTTTCCTGATCAATGATCAATTGAGCGAAAACTGTAGCCAATTGACCATGTAAAGCCGCATTTCCGATATAATCCTTTCTGGCGGAATCATTGGGGGTGTTAATAATGAATTCATGATTTGCTAAGTCAAGTGTGGCTGTGGTCTCAATATCGCGAACATTACTCCCATGGCCGGTTTCGGTCATAGCAAAACAACCCGGTAGTTTCAGCTTGCCAATATCTTCGAGATATTTTTCATGGTGTTTGGAGGTGCCTAAGGCTAAAATACTACCACCAAACAAGCCGAATTGCACTCCGTACTTTACCATCAAACTGAGATCGAAATAGCTCAACATCTCCATAGTGGCAAAATAATCTCTCATGTTATCACTACCTGCATAGGCTTCAGGGTATGATAAAGATCCATAGCCATCTTGGGCTAATTGCTTCAGCCATTGTAATACCTGCTCCCTATACAAATTCCGATCTGTTAAAAGCACCTTTTGAAACTGGGTGGTCCGAAATATAGCTCTTAAACGGTTCTTTATTTCAGCGGTATTTCCATCCAGAATTTCAGTGAGACCCTCGATATCCAGCCGTGGCTCTCTTTCGGATATTGCAGGAATAACCTCAGTACCCTCAAGCAAAATATCCTCCAGTGCTTCAGTGGTGATAACACCTAATGCCTCCTCTATTTGTCCTAATGCATTCTGGGTGCTTTCACTTTGCCATTGCTCCCGCGATTGTTCGGATACTCTGGTAATTTCAAGACCCAATCCTGCCAGGGATTTTCGAGCATCAGTTGGGATGTATGGGGCAGCATGCTGAATTACTGATAGCCATTCTTTCAGTTGTTTGGGTGATGGAGGTTGATCGGGCTGCAACCTGCTGGAAATAAAAGATTTTTCAGAATCTGTAAGCCAGTCCTGTTGGAGGATTTTTTGCTCAATAGATTGTACCTCCTCGTTTGTCAAAACACTATCCGACCAAGCAATATATAACATGGGTAGAAAGATCAACAAGCCCGGAGACTTTTCGATTGTTTGTATATCTGCCTGGCTCAGGTCATGAAATATTTGCTGAAGTTTCATAGGATTTATAGGTTTGTTTAGGCTCCGGTCTCGATCCAAATTAATGATTTGTTCACAAAGTTTGTGTTATGGCACCAAGTCTTAAACCAGAACCACTGTTTAATGATAAGCGTAATTACTGATCCTATATTGTGAAGCAATCCGATCTATATAAGCCCTGGCATCCAAGTGATGGGGAGATCCAATCCACTAACCTCTCCAAAAGTATAACTGATCTGGGTCTAGAAGGTTATAAGGCGCTTTATAACTGGTCGATTGCCCACCGTGAGGAATTTTGGCAGCATACGATCAAAGTATTAGGGATCAACTTTCGAAAGGGCTATCACAAAATTCTGGATGTGGCAGAGGGTGTGGAGCATCCAACTTGGCTACAAGGAGCCTTGCTAAATATAGTGGACAGCTGTTTTCAAAATCAGCCAAACGCAACTGCGGTATTATATAAATCTAACCAAGGGAATATAATCAAGGTATCTCAACGGCAGTTGCAAGGCCTGGTAAATCAAGTTTGCCACGGACTTCACCATTTCGGATTGGTAAAAGGCGACCTAATCGCCATTGATATGCCCATGACTCTGGAAGCGGTGGTCATTTATCTGGCAGGTATAAAGGCTGGGTTGACCATTGTTACCATTGCAGACAGTTTTTCTCCAGACGAAATCCGAATGCGGCTCGATATAGCCAATCCGAAATTAATCTTTACCCAGGATGTGATCCTGAGAAAAAGCAAACAACTCAGTTTATACAGTAAGGTAAAAGAAGCTACCGACCTGCCTTGTGTGGTGATATCAGCTACTGATAAAGTGCCTGATATAATGCCTGAAGACCTGCTCTGGAGCAGCTTTCTTTCCCCCAATCAGGATTTTGAAGCAGTGAGCTGCCAACCTCAGGATCCTATTACCATATTGTTCTCCTCTGGCACTACCGGGACTCCTAAAGCCATTCCCTGGGATCATACCACGCCCATTAAGGCAGCGTCAGATGGTTATTACCATCACGATATCAAGCCTGGTAATGTGGTTTGTTGGCCCACCAATTTAGGCTGGATGATGGGACCCTGGTTGGTGTTTGTCACCTTGATCAATCGAGGTACTTTGGCGTTGTATGCGGATGCTCCACATGACCGTGAATTCGGAAGATTTGTGGAGCAGGCCGCGGTAACTATGCTGGGAACCATTCCCAGTCTGGTGGCCCAATGGAGGGCCACCGGATGCATGGAATCCTGTGATTGGTCTACTATTCGTTGCTTTAGTTCTACCGGTGAATGCTCCAATGCTCAAGACATGGCCTATCTTATGCAGCTTGGTGGTCATAAACCAATCATCGAGTATTGTGGGGGCACTGAAATTGGAGGTGGCTACGTTACGGGCTCTATGGTGCAGCCGGCAATGCCAGCTGCATTTTCTACCCCAACCATGGGTACGGAGTTCGTACTTTTGGATGAACATGGTCAGGAGTCTGAAATTGGAGAAGTTTTTCTATTGCCACCTGCTATGGGACTATCCCACAGGCTTATAAATAGGGATCATCATGAAGTATATTATCAGGATACCCCAGTAGTTAGTGGGCGGATAACCAGGAGACATGGTGATCAATTACAACGATTGGAAGATGGATATTACAAGGCGCTGGGGAGAGTTGATGATGCCATGAACCTTGGAGGGATCAAGATTAGTGCAGTAGAAATTGAGGAGGTGGTTAATAGCCTGGACTTTGTTCGAGAATCCGCGGTAATCGCGGTTCCACCGACGGGGGGAGGTCCCAACATGCTGGTGCTGTTCTTGGTGGAGGATCATCCACTACCTCAGGT
>JANQPK010000349.1 GCA_028289505.1 Cyclobacteriaceae bacterium | reverse complement strand
GGGGCACCTTCAATAATCTGGGCGGAAAGTTTACCCGATGAACTCACCACCAGGTCACATTCAAAGCCAGTTTTTTTGGAAAAAGCCTGTAGCATTTCTTCCATGGTGTATTGGGCATTGGAAGCTACAGCCACCATTAATTTATCAGGTGCGGGTCTAACACAGGCTGAAAATATCAGCCATAAAATACTAAGCCATCGTATCATTTCAGCTGGCTTAAAGGTAGTATAAAATCCTGCACGTTAATGGTTACTTTGCCCCAACCATTTCAAGTAGTTTTATACAGGTCTTCCAATTCCGGGTGGTGGCAGTCACCTTTAGTTTCCTTTCAAAAAAGTTATTGTTGATTTTGGTTCTACCATAGCCATCTGGGCAAAGTATATGAATTGCCCTATCTCTGACTAAGAATTGCTCTCTGGGATTCACCGATTGAGGTAGTGACTCTACCAATTCAGTTTTTGGATCGGAATTCAGAAAGGTAAGATAGAGTTTTCCTGTATCTATTTCGCCAAATGGGCTTTGTTCCAATATATCTTTAAATTCTTCTGCGGTAAAGATGAAGGAGGAGACTACGAACCCAAAATGATTGTTAATGACCTCACCAATTGAATCTATAACCACAGACTTATTTAGATCAGTACGAAGAATAAGATTTCCACTTTGAATATAGGTTTGGATATCTTTAAATCCCTGCTGGTGGAGCACTTGACTTAGCTTAGCCATTGGTACTTTTTTTTGTCCACTAACGTTGATACCCCTTAGTAAAACAATATAGGTATTCATATAGTAGGTGTCATTATTGCCAATCAACATCAGTTATTCCGAAGATAGCGCCGTGCTTCGTTCTTCACCCCATCATACTGAGCGAGTTTCATGGCGGTTCGATAATAAGACCGTGCTTCATCTACTTGTTGACGAGCTGCAGCGATCCTGGCAAGGCCAGCATAGGCCAGACTTTTTTTATTATCCGCTCTGGCACCGAGATCTTCACCGCTCTCCAGTGATTTTTGATACCAGGTTTTGGCCATGGTAAGATTGGCGAGGTGTTTCTCGTAATGAATAGCAGTGAAAACTTCACCAGACATCCTGTAAAAAGGCTTTTCCTCCTGTAATAATTTCTGAGTAATGGGATAAGCTGTGGTATATTTTGCTGCTGCCAATAATGCCTCAGTGTAGTTAATTTTAAAAAAGGTGTTATCAGGAAAACGTTCTACTAGATCTCGGCTGTATTTTACAGCCTTTGCTGGTTCTTCCTCATACCTAAGATAAATATGAGCCAGGTACATAGATGCCTCTGCTCTGGTGAATATTGCCTTCTCACTGGCGTGATCAAGCTGAGATAACCCAAGTTCTTTATTTCCGTCCCTGAAAAACCACAAAAATGGCTTATAAATTGGGTTGGACTCCGGGTATTGTACCCTGTAATAATTATAAAGGCCGGTGGAAAAATAGAATTCTGGACTTTGATCCAACATTTCAAATCCGATTTTCATATACTGATAGGCTTTTTTTGCAGCACTTAGCGCTTTAAAAGTTTGGCCATCTTCATCATAAAACTGTGCCAGCCAACTGTGGATAGCCATGGCAAAAAATATGGCTTCCATGTTTTCTGAATCGTTTTTGAGGTAGGTTTTGGTACGGTCCAGGGAAATCTGAAGGTGTCCAATCAGCTTTCGAAAATCCTCGGTATCCGCTTCAATTGGGTTTTCACTCCAGTTAATATTTAGAGCCTTCATCATCGGTCCTACTGGGTGTTGCGGCATCAGCTTTTCTGTCTGTTTAATGTATTCTTCAGCTTGTTCAGACTCTGTATTGTAGATATAAAATAATCCCTTTTCCACATGCTCAAGGGCTGTCGGGTTATCCATGAGATCGCCTTGTGCGGCAGCCTCAAATGGGAAAAGTAATGCAAAGAATAAAATCCAGCGTATCATGGGAGATGCATCAGAGTTAAAAACGTTACCGCTGCAGATTATTGTCTAATTTAAGTAGCTTTTAGCTTCGCTTTTCATGGCTTTGGTATAGGCCTTATCCAATGATTCTTTAAAAAATTTACGGGCTTGATCCGGTTGGTTTTTCTGCTGATAGATCCTTCCCAAACCCAAATAGGCATAGGCTTCCAGATGATCTCGCTCCATATCGTGTTTATGGTTAGATCGCAGTGCCACTTGGTAAAGTCTCTCTGCCTGTGGGAAATTCCGGTGCTTACGCTCTTCAATTACCGCCATGAAAAGATCTCCGAATATTTTCAAGTAGGGATTGGAATCAGCCTGCAAGCCTCTTGCCAATGGTGTAGCTTCCTCATATCTTTTGTTAATGATCAGGCTTTCCAGGTACATAGCTGAAAAAAGCTTGTTGGAAGGATAGCTGAAGTGAAGATCTTTACCTTGACGTAGTGCTTTTGCAGGTATATACTCATAGCGCATATAAATATAGCTCAAGTAATACTTGGCAATCACGTGAGAGATTGAGGCATTTTTTGCTGCATATTCTAATTGTTTGATGCCCAGTTGCCTATTTCCTTTCATAAAAAAGGACATAAATGGCTTGTAGATGGGATATGCATCCGGGTAGTACTCTCGATAATAGTTGTACAACCCGGTTGATAGATAGAACTCCTTGAACTCTTCTTTTCTGCTAGCACCTTCTTTGATGTAGTTGTAAGCGCGCTTAGCTGCCCCTACTGCCTTGAAACTCCGTCCAGACTCGGCATAGCTTTCCGCCAATAGTCCCTGAGATGCCATAGCCAGAAACTTTGCTTCTGGATTCTGGGGATCATGCTCAAGCACATCTAGTGATCTTTGATAGGCATCTACCAAATGTTTTTGGTACTTCGATAGTGGGTGTTCCCTCTGATGCACCGGGTAGTGTTGCCAAAAAACTTCCATGGCTTTCATCAGATGTGGAATAGCACTACCTGGCAATCTGTCCTCAATCTTCTTAATGACCAATCGAGATTGTTTAAAATCGCAATTGTAAATATAGTCCATGCCCTGCTTGACCAGCTCCAAGCTTGTTTGTTGAGGCCAAAGTTGAAGACAGGAAATCATCCCAAATAGTAGACAATAAATAAATTTTTTGTTCATTCAGGGGGTTTGCAGTATAGATTCTAAAAAAATATGAGCTGGTACCTGCTTTTATTAAATTCGCTCACAAAATTAATCACATAAAACCAATTAACGGATTACACCAAATATAAGTTATGCAAAATGGTGACATGCCTAAGCTAATTTCATTCAAGAATCATCAAGATTCAAGAGGTATTATGGGCATCCTGGAGGATCAGTCACTCCCATTCAAAGTGCAGCGTTGGTTTTGGATTAGGCAAGTTCCTGAGGGGGCCTCACGTGGGGGACATGCCCACAAAAGCTCTAGACAACTTATCATCTGTTTACAGGGAGCCATAGAGGTCGATTTAGAGGGTCCATCTATAAAAAAGCAACACTATACCTTGGAACCTCATCAAAATCAGCTGTTATACCTGCCCCCTTTATACTGGGGTTATTATACCTTTAAAAATAATGCTATCGCCCTATGCATGGCATCTGACTATTTTGATGAAGCAGATTATATCAGGGATTATCGCAAGTTTGAACAATTGAAGCATGACCACTGATTACAAGGTCTTATCAATAACAGATAGTTGGCCTTCACCGTCTTATGAACGATGCTACCAAGATTGTCTTTATCACCGTAAAGCCTACCTGGAGAGTCAACCCCAGCTTCCGACCTATTCAT
>JANQPK010000346.1 GCA_028289505.1 Cyclobacteriaceae bacterium | reverse complement strand
CGGAAGAATTAGACAGGCTTTTTAATACGGATACACACTACAGCAAAATAGGTACAGCCAACGAAGCAGGCACCGGAATCGGTTTGTTACTTTGCAAGGAGTTCATCGAGCTGGACGGGGGAAAAATATGGGCTGAGAGTACAATTGGAGAAGGAAGCTCCTTCAAAATACAACTTAAAACCAGTAAAGAGGAATCGGTTGATGCTTGACCAACCCTGCTAGAACTTATCCGGTCTTTGGATTACTTTTACCACAACTTCGTGGGGATCTCCATCTTCATCTTTCAAATGAAATAACAGCATGGGATTGTCCTCTTCAATTTTGTTCTCGATACCGGTTATGGTATTTCCTGTAAGAAACTTTTCAAGATGTTCTTTTATTTCCACCAGCCCATTTGCTAGTTCCACCTCTAATTGACTTGGATTGTAATGCTCAGTTCTCATTGATTATAGTTTGATTAGGGATGAGGCCCAGGTAAATCCGCTACCAAACGCAGCGATGCATAACAGGTCGCCTTGGCTTAACTTACCCTGCTTCCAGGCTTCACTCATAGCTATTGGAATTGATGCCGCAGTGGTATTTCCGTACCTCATAATATTATTAAAGACCTGGTTATCAGAAAGGCCCAATTGCTTTTGGACAAACTGGCTGATCCTAAGATTTGCCTGATGTGGAATCATCATATCAATATCTGAGACCTGGAGTTTGTTGGCTTGGAGGGCTTCATTTATTACTTCCTGAAAACGAACAATAGCATGTTTGAATACTAAATTCCCATTCATATGTGCTCGTATAGTAATATCATCAACCATATCTTTGGTGAGTCTTTCTTTACGGCTGCTGCCAGGGTCTTTGACGTAAAGTTCTTCAGCGAAGCGACCATCAGCATGTAGGTGGGATGAGAGGATTCCGGCTTCATCTTGATCATCGGTAGCTTGTACCAAAGCAGCACCAGCTCCGTCCGCAAAAATTACGGATACTGCTCTTCCTCTATCATTCATCTCTAATGCAGAGGATTGTATTTCTGCACCCACTACCAGTATATTTTTATAAGTATTAGTTTTGACGTACTGCTCGGCAATTGAAAGTGCATAGATAAATCCAGAGCAGGCATTCCTGATGTCAAGAGCACCGATTCCCTCCAGTCCTAATTCCCTCTGCATCAGCACTCCCGAGCCAGGAAAGAAATAGTCAGGGGTTATGGTAGCCAGAATAATGAAATCCACATCTTTCACCTGGATGCCTGCCTGCTCAATAGCCTGCATAGAGGCTCTGGCACCCATATTTGCCACGGTGTCTTTTTCAGGGTCAAAATAGCGTCTCTCCGAAATACCGGTACGTTCTTTTATCCAAGTATCACTGGTATCCATTACTTTTTCAAGGTCAAAATTGGTAACCACTCTTTCAGGGACGAAGTGCCCTAACCCTGCTATTTTTGCCTTAGTCATACTTCTTTTGAACTGTTGAAATTAAAGATCATGCACTCTTAGTTGAAAAGCGTAAAGTTCCCGAATTGATCGACCGGCGGTGCGGGCTTAACCATTGTTGGTGAGTCTAGATTATGGGAGTCAATCATGGGCGATACAGTATAGATGCCCATCTGATCGGATGGAAATGGCTGTAGCATCGTTAGTAGCACATCGGTTGATGATTCTGGGCTAAGCCATTCCTTTTCATATTTTTCATCCAGAATAACTGGCATACGTTCGCTCACAGGCTTTACCAGGTCATTGGCAGCCACCGTGATAATAGAAAA
This sequence comes from Cyclobacteriaceae bacterium, assembly GCA_028289505.1. Lineage (GTDB taxonomy): Bacteria > Bacteroidota > Bacteroidia > Cytophagales > Cyclobacteriaceae > SZUA-3. Next base: position 6,214 of record JANQPK010000346.1, on the reverse strand, counting down.
GGTATGTACTACTTGGTCATTATCATCTTGGTATTCCTCCCACAATCCGGCCATGGTAAATGGTTTGGCTTGGTCGAGAATAATTCGGTGTGGAATTCTGCTTTTCTTGCCAATTGTTTTCCAACTGTAAAATCCATCTGCTGGGATCAGGCAACGATTGCTTTTTAAGGCTTTTCTATAGGTTGGTTTCTCCGTTAGCTCTTCTTTCTCAGCATTGATGAGTTTTCTACTAATAGTCTTGTTACGCGACCACTTTGGTGCGGTTCCCCAATAAAAAAAAGAGAATCCCTCAGGGTTTTCGTTAGTAATAACTGGAAGCAACTGGCTAGGTGCCGCATTATAACGTTGGGAGTAGCTATCGGTGACTTCGAGCCCTTTAAATCTTTCGACTAATTCCTGCTTCGAAGCTGATATGCTATACCTTTGGATCATAAGTCCTAAATCTAACTATTTCTGAGGTAATTGCGCAACCGGTTTATTGATGGTTGAAATAATTCCAGACCAATCTCTCGGACCAATAGGACTGCTTATAATAGCGGTCTGCAAAACCACAATGACCACCTTGGGCTGGCACCAGTAGTTCCAGGAAACCATGGTCCTGCAGTGATTCAGCAGGGTAGCAGGTGTCGGAGAGGAAAGGATCATTTTTGGCATTGACGATCAATGTTGGTACTGAAACCTCTGCGAGGTAATTGATGGAACTGCATTGGTGGTAATAATCTTTGACGCCTTTAAACCCATGTAAAGGTGCAGTGAACTTATCGTCAAAATCCAATAAATTGTGGGTGTTTCTTAATGCCTTCAGGTCAAAATAATCCGGAAAGTGTCTGGATTTGCTCAATACCTTTTTCTTTAGCATGGATAAGAATCGAAGACTATAAAGCTGATGTATGCCTCCTGATATTTTCAGACAGCTACCGTACAAATCTAAAGGCACCGAGAAACATACAGCTTTGGTTATTTTTTTGGGTACTTTATCACCCTTTTCTCCTAAGAATTTTAGGATCATATTTCCACCAAGACTGAAACCCAACAGGTATATATTGGAAAAGGAGTAGTTTTGGTATACATGATTGATCACAGTTTCTAAATCCCCGGTAGCTCCTGCATGGTAAAAATAGACTTTGCGATTTATTTCTTCACTACAGCCTCTAAAATTCATGGCTAAGCAGCTCCAGTCGTGTCTATGCAAATACCTAACCGCACCTTTAATGTAAGCCTTGTCGGAACTGCCCTCAAGACCGTGGCATAGGATCACCAAATTCTGATTTGAAGATTGAACCCAATCTAAATCAAGAAAATCGCCGTCTGGTGTTTCAATACGGTCTCGTTGATAGCAGATATTTGAAATTTTTCTGAAGAGTGCGGGAACAATTGTCTGGGTATGACCATTTTGTTGTAGGCGGGGTGGCTTAATGTTCCGTATGTATTTGTTAATTTTAATCTTTCTGTTGCTCCAGCAAGGTGTTTTTAAATATAGTAAATGAAATTTCGTGTCAACAGATTCTGGCTGCTCATTTTAATGGTGGCAATACTCTCAAGCTTTTCTGAGATACTGGCACAGGCTAATGTAGGGGTCAACCGTCCAGGAATCCGATGGTCTCAGATTGAGTCTGACGGATACTGGATCATCTATCCTGAAAATAGATACGGTGATGCTGCACGAGTAGCCAACACCTTGGATTATATTCTAGGTAATGATAGTCTTACCTTATCATATCCCAAAATTACCATTCCGATTATATTGCAAAATCAAACCGTTATTCCCAATGGTTTTGTATCAATAGGGCCTTGGAGATCCGAGTTTTATTTAAATCCGCCACAGTTTCAATTTGCTGGTATTACCCCGTGGATCGACCTGTTGACCATTCATGAATATCGTCATGTGCAACAAGTGACAAATGCCAGAAGGGGAACATCGGGCAAGCTTCTTAGAGGTGTTTTTGGCCAAGGTGGTTGGGCTTTTTATAATCGGGCGGTGATGCCAAGATGGTTTCTTGAAGGAGATGCCATCTACGCAGAAACCGTTTATTCCAAGGGAGGAAGGGGCAGAACGCCTGATTTTGAAAGGGAATACCGGGCATTAAGACTAGCGGGAATAAGATACCATTACGAGAAAGCCAGCTTTGGTTCTTTCAGGGACTTTGTTCCCAATTTCTATAATTTGGGATATCATGTCACCACTTTTGCCAGAAATGAATTCGGTGCTGATCTCTGGGATCAGGTTTTGGGTGAAACCTATTCAAAACCCGGGCTCTACCGGTTCAGTAAGGCGGTAAAGAAACTTACCGGATACCGAACCAAAGAATTGTATCAGGCTGCAATGGGCGACCTAGATACTATTTGGAAACAACAGGATTCTGAAATAAAACCGCTACAGGCCAAAACGGTTAGTAAACTAGCGACTCGGGTTTTTACCAGCTACAGATTCCCCAATTATATTGATAACACTACCCTGGTCGCCCAAAAATCGTCACTAAATGAAATCCGTACCATATATAAGTTGGCGGATGGTAAAGAGGAAAAACTGTTTATTCCTGGTATTAGCTTAGGCGAGCACTTCAGTATGGGTGGTGGCAAGATGGTATGGAGTGAGATACGGTTTCATCCGAGATGGTCGGGCCAAGACTACAGTATTATTCGCCTCTATGATTTCAATACCCGAAGCTTAAGCAAGCTCACCAGTAGAAGTAAGCTCAGTGCTCCAGGCTTGTCAGAGGATGGGAAACAAATTGCTGCGGTTGAAACCAGTCCCAATGGTGAGGTCAATTTGTTGATCCTGAATTCATCCAGTGGAGAGAATGAATTGAGAATTCAAGTTCCTCCAGGTGATTTCATTTCATTTCCACGCTGGAGCCAGGATAACAGGACCATTTTTGTAGCCGGGAGAAATCTTCATGGTAATTTTCTCAAAGCATTTGATCTTCCCACCAAATCCTGGAAAACCTTAATAAACCATTCAGAATTCACTATAGACCGCATTTATCCTAAGGGTAAATATGTCTTTTTTTCCAGTTCATTGACTGGAGTACAAAACATTTTTGCCTATGATGTATCCACCACAGAACTATTCCAGGTAACTGATAGCCAGTTTGGTGCTTTTGACCCTACGGTGTCACCAGATGGGAAAAAGCTGGCTTATAGTGACTATACCGCAATGGGGTTCCACACTAAGGAATTGAACTTAACTGATGCGATGTGGAGGCAACCTGTCGCTCCCCTAAAACAAGGGTCAAACTATTTTGAGAAATTACTGACTCAGGAGGTTGGGGATATTACGGATAGTATATCAAATAAGGACTATCCGCCTTCTTCATTCAATTACTTTACTAAAGGATTACTCAATATCCATTCTTGGTATCCTATTGTCACCACCGAGGAGTTTGGGGTGGCTGCACTATCCAGAAACATTATGAATTCGTTGGCCATGACCGGTCAGTTTACCTATAATACCAATGAAAATAGCTGGAAAACCTTGGTACGCGCAAGTTATGGCCCATTTTTCCCCATACTGGATCTAGAAGCCAGCACTGGTCAAAGGCAATCTGCACAACTACTTAGTATTACTGATAGCCTGAGGTTTTATGTAGGACAATGGAGGGAGCACGTATTTTCTGGTGGTTTCAGGGTGCCACTGAATATAACCCATGGAAACTACCCCTCAAGCATATCCATAAGCTCCAAATACAAGCATTACATGGTTGATTATCTGGATGGAATAACAGATAGATCAAGAGATGAAAACTTTGGTGCGGTAGATTTCAACTTTAGTTTTCAAAGAGCGCAGACCAAAGCATTGCAAAACATATACCCACGTTGGGCTCAGTCATTTAGTATGAATTATCAGGAGACCCTGGGTAGCAGAGATAATGTGGGATCAATATTTACGGTTAACTCTTCCTTGTTTTTCCCTGGTCTATTTCGAAACCACTCCCTGTTTTTTACTGGAGGGTTTCAGACTGAAGACATTGTAAATGCCTACCGATTTGAAGATATATTCACTAACGCCAGGGGCTACGGTAGTAATCCATTCGAGAGGGTTTTTAGGATATCGGCAAACTATACCTTGCCCCTCTGGTATCCCGATGCCGCCCTTGGATCTATTGCATACTTCAAGAGAGTAAGAGGAAATATATTTTACGACTACAGTGAAGGTGAACTTCTGGATTTTGATACAGAATTAAAATCTTATGGGGTTGAGCTAGTAACTGATTTTAGACTGATTCGATTAGTAGATGTGGGAGCAGGGGTTCGTCTTGGTAGAAGAATTGATTTTAACGAGTATTTTGCGGAATTTTTTATAACCAGTATCGCCCTTTGACAGGCCCACCCGGAAGAAACAAATAGCCTTTTTAATATTTGATAATGGGTGAAATAAGTCTAATTTTAACCGTTCAATTTTGTAACTATGGCTGAAGTAATAAGAATGCCCAAGATGAGTGATACTATGGAAGAAGGTGTCATTGCAGCTTGGTTGGTAAAGGAAGGAGATTCGATTAAATCAGGTGATATCCTGGCAGAGGTGGAAACGGATAAAGCTACCATGGAGTTGGAGTCTTACGAAGACGGAGTTTTACTCCATATAGGCGCAAAGGAGCAGGAAGCGGTCCCGGTTGATGGAGTAATTGCGATTATTGGTGAGAAAGGGGAGGATTTCCAGGCACTGCTACAGGAAACTACTAGTGATAACGGTGGTGGGCCTGATGTGGCATCAGCACAACCGGAGACAAATTCTCAACCCAAAGAAGAAATTGATACCTCAGCCATAAACGCCGCGGTTATTACCATGCCCAAAATGAGTGACACCATGACGGAGGGTATTATTGCTAGTTGGCTAAAGAAAGAGGGAGATGATGTATCGGCTGGTGATATATTAGCTGAGGTGGAGACAGATAAAGCTACTATGGAATTGGAGGCTTATGAAGATGGTGTCTTGTTACATATTGGAGTACAAGAGGGTGATGCGGTACCTGTTGACGGAATAATTGCGGTTATTGGAGAAAAGGGAGCGGATTTCAAGACATTGATTGATGCTCATCAGCAAAAAGCTGCAGCACCTTCTTCTGGTGAGGCACCAGCAGAGGAAACGGTCAAAGAAGTATCGTCCCCAGCACCAATAGCATCAATACCGGTTCAAGCTGTCGAAAGTAATGAAAGTGTTGGTCGCATAAAAGCATCTCCGCTGGCCAAAAAGCTGGCTAAGGACAAGGGATATGACCTAAGTAAGATTAAAGGATCTGGAGAAAATGGTAGGATCATTAAAAGGGATGTGGAACAGTATCAGCCAGCTGCTGAAACTTCAGTAGAAAGCAGTACGGTAATACCTCAGGTAATTGGGCAGGAACATTTCGATGATATACCGCTCACTCAGATGCGCAAGACCATAGCGAGAAGGTTGGCCGAAAGCAAGTTTACCGCCCCCCATTTCTATGTGACAATGGAGATCGATATGGATAGAGCCATAGAGGCCCGTAAGAGCATGAATGAAATAGCTCCGGTAAAGATTTCGTTTAACGATATCGTAATCAAGGCGGTAGCAGCAGCTATTAGGCAGCATCCCGCAGTGAATATTTCCTATTTGGACGATAAAATTCGTAAGTATCAGCACATTCATATCGGAGTGGCGGTTGCAGTTGAGGAAGGACTCTTAGTACCTGTGGTGCGATTTGCTGATACCAAAGGTTTAGCGCAAATTTCTAGTGAGGTTAAAGAACTGGCAAAAATGGCGGTCGAGAAAAAGCTTCAGCCCAGTCACTGGGAAGGTAATACTTTCACCATATCCAATTTAGGAATGTTTGGTGTGGAAGAATTCACTGCGATTATCAATCCACCAGATGCCTGTATACTGGCAATAGGAGGGATTAAAGCAACACCTGTGGTGAAGGACGGCAGTTTGGTGCCGGGAAACGTTATGAAAGTTACCCTGAGTTGTGATCACCGCGCAGTTGACGGCGCTACCGCTGCGGCCTTTCTTAAAACGCTCAAGGGAATCTTAGAGGACCCTGTGCGCATATTGATTTAAAAAAACAAAAGCTAATATGAAGAAACCTAAGGTGAGGTCTACCACCGTGTTGGCGGTACTTCATGATGGTCAACTTGCAATAGGTGCGGACGGTCAGGCTACCATGGGTAATACTGTGGCCAAAAGTAACGTACGTAAAATTCGGAAGCTACAAGGTGGTGATATCATAGCCGGATTTGCTGGGTCCACCGC
>JANQPK010000338.1 GCA_028289505.1 Cyclobacteriaceae bacterium | reverse complement strand
AGTTACCAGGAAATGATTGAAACGGAAAAAACTCTACCGCAAGGAGAGCGTATGGATTTTGTGTCGATCGTGACCCCCAATCACGTGCATGTCCCCCCTGCCATCATGGCCCTGCAGCACGGATTTCCCGTAATCTGTGATAAACCCCTGTCCTTCAGTCTTGAGGAAGCCCGGGAACTGAGATCGGTGATTGAGGAAACTGGGTTACTATTTGGTCTTACCCACAACTACACTGGATACCCTATGGTCAAGCAGGCCCGGGAAATGGTGCAATCCGGACAGCTCGGTAAAATCAGGAAAATAGTGGTAGAATACCCTCAAGGCTGGCTTTCTACTTTACTGGAAGCCACTGGCTTGAAACAAGCCACCTGGAGAACTGACCCTAGTAAATCTGGAGCCGCCGGATCTATGGGAGACATTGGGTCTCATGCCGAAAACCTGGCAGAGTATATCAGCGGCTTGCATATTACGGAACTTTGTGCCGACCTGACCATTTTTGTAGAAGGTAGAAAGCTTGATGATGATGGTAATGTATTGTTGCGTTTCGATAACGGTGCCAAAGGTATCCTGCACTGCAGCCAGGTTAGTGTAGGAGAGGAAAACAACCTGAATATCAGGATTTACGGGGAGATCGGCGGACTTGAATGGCATCAACAAGAGCCAAATACATTAATCCATAAAACTAATGACGGAAGATCCATCATCCGTACTGGAGTTGGAGATCTTTGTGAATCGGCACAGGCACATTCCAGAGTTCCGGCTGGACACCCTGAAGGGTACCTGGAGGCCTTTGCCAACATATACCGAAATTTTGCCAAAACCTTGAGGAGTACTCTGAACAATGAGAAACCAGATCCTATCTATGCGGATTTTCCTGATATACATGATGGCGTCAGGGGCATGGCCTTTATTGAAACCGTGGTGGCTGCTAGTGCCAGTGATCAGAAATGGCTTCCCTTCTACGGTAAATGATGGAATTAAGGATTAAGAATTAAAAATTAAAAACTAAATAAAGGTGAAAACAATACAAGGACCTGCTATATTCTTAGCTCAGTTTATGGGAGATGAAGCTCCTTTCAATAGTTTGGAATCGATTTGTAAATGGGCCGCGGACCTGGGATATATTGGCGTACAAATACCTAGTTGGGACGGTCGTCTAATAGACCTGGAAAAAGCTGGTGAGAGCGAGACTTATGCCCAGGAAATACAGGGAAAGGTTAGAGAATGTGGTGTGGAAATCACAGAACTTTCCACACACTTGCAGGGTCAACTGGTGGCAGTACACCCTGCTTATGACACCATGTTCGATGGCTTTGCCCCACCCAGCGTTCACGGAAACCCCAAGGCACGAGAGCAGTGGGCGGTGAAACAAATGTTAAGTGCTGCCAAAGCCAGCAAACATATGGGGCTGAATGCTTGCGCTTCATTCTCCGGAGCCTTGCTGTGGCCCTATGTTTATCCTTGGCCTCAACGCCCCGCTGGTATTGTTGAGACCGCTTTTAATGAGTTAGGGGAGCGTTGGAAGCCAATATTGAACGTTTTCGATGAGGTGGGAGTTGATGTTTGCTACGAAGTGCATCCCGGTGAAGATGTACACGATGGGATAACCTTTGAAATGTTCCTGGAAGCCACTGGTAATCATCCAAGATGCAGATTATTGTATGATCCCAGCCATTTCGTTTTACAACAATTGGATTATCTCGAATACATAGACCTCTATCATGAGCACATCAAAATGTTCCATGTGAAGGATGCTGAATTCAATCCTTCCGGTCGTGTTGGTGTTTACTCAGGATATCAGGGTTGGCTAGAGCGGGCGGGGCGCTTCCGTTCATTAGGAGATGGACAGGTCGATTTCGCTTCGATTTTTAGTAAACTGGCGCAGTATGATTATGATGGATGGGCGGTACTGGAGTGGGAATGCTGCATTAAGCATCCCGAGCAAGGTGCCCAGGAAGGTGCGTTATTTATTGAAGATCATATTATTCGAGTTACGGAAAAAGCCTTTGATGATTTTGCCGATGCGGGAACGGATGAAGCGACAAATCGAAAAATTCTGGGTCTCTAGACCAAACTTTTACTTTGCACTGTTGCTGGTTGCGGTCAGTTGTGGCAGCCCATCAATAGAGCGCCCCCAGGATCCCTGGGTATTCCGGTCGGTGTTGGACCAAAGGGCGCGTATGATTTCCATTGCGCTTCATGAAGATCTATGGAGTGCCTATGACACCCAACGATGTGGTTTATACAAAGCCTGGAAAGGTGGCGTCAATTTCGATGGGGCCGTTTACACCACCAAGCACGGTCCTCAGCCCACCACCCTTGGAACCGAATATATACAGGATCCTTTGAGCAGTCCGGTTTGGAAGCTGATTGTAAATGGTAGAGATAATCAGGTTTTTCCAGATTATAAAGGGCATCGATTTCAGCATGATCAAGTCACACTTAACTACCAGATTCCACAAGGTGACCAGGTTATTTCCATTAAGGAAACGCCTGAATACCTGTATCATAAGGACTACGCAGGTTTGAGCAGGACCTTTGAGGTGCAAGGATTGGCAGAGGGACAGCAACTGGGATTAAACATCCTGTTGAGTAACTTGCCAAATGAATTTTCTTACACCACTACTGGTGATTTTCAGGTCAACAACCAACAGACCAATACCTACGCTGGTCTGACCACTCATGAAATTCAAGGAACGCTCATCTTAAACAACGGCAGCACCTCCCTGGAAAGTTATTTTTCCATAAATAGTCCTGTTAACTCCAGGGTAGAAGCAGATGCTGAATTGGCAGATGGCTTGGCCAAAGGTGCGGACTTGATTGATAACAGTGACTGTAAAACTTGTCACAATGAAACTGAGCGCACCGTGGGACCCAGCTATTTAGAGATTGCCGAGCGTTATCCCACTTCAGAAGGTTCTGTCCGTCAGCTCAGTGCCAAAATTATTGCCGGTGGAACAGGGAACTGGGGAGAAGTCCCAATGACAGCTCATCCGGATCTTACTGAACCAGATGCAGCCGACATGGTAAGGTATATATTATCATTGGACAATGAAGCTGCGGTTAGCGCTGAGGATGAATTGCTGCTGATGCAGCCCAGCGTCTCCATGACCCTAAGTGATGGTCATAAAAAGTCCGAAGCCAAGGACCTACCCGGTTTGGCTACCAGCATTTATGTATTCGATGGTCAAGTTGACCCTCTCAACACCATAGCCACCAGCAAACCCATTCTATCAGGTATCAGTACTGGTGTACATGTAGCAGATAAGGCAGATTTTGGCCCTATCAACAATAATATTGTGGTGGAGTATCGGGGTACCCTTCAGGTACCACAGGAAACCAATGTAGATTTCAGGTTGGTCAGCGATGATGGCGCCTGGTTGTATATCAACGATCGATTGATTATAGACAATGGAGGTTATCATGGTGCAGAGGCCAAAGATGGAGAGGTGATCTTAAAGGCCGGAGCCAATAAGATCCGAGTGGTGTACTTCAATGGTGCTGCGGGGGGCGTAGTTTCCCTGCAATGGGCTCCCTACGGAGCAGCACAATATGAAATTGTTCCCACCGAGGTGCTAACTCACAATGGGCAGCAAATAGAGGAAGCTGTCCCCTATGTACCGCGTAAAAGGTTGGTGCGCAGCATTCCGGGTGATCAGACCAAACTTAATGGCATGCACCCCAGTTTCGATCTGGCTCAGGCCAGGCCAGAAGCATTTAAAGGCCGAATTGGTGGTATGGACTTTTTGTCGGACGGCTCCCTGCTGGTCAGTACCTGGGACAGTTTGGGGCCGGTCTATAAACTGGAGGGGGTTGATGGTGATGACCCTGAAAGCATCCAGGTTACCCGGATCGCCACAGGATTGGCTGAACCA
>JANQPK010000333.1 GCA_028289505.1 Cyclobacteriaceae bacterium | reverse complement strand
TCCTGCCATCACGTTTTTGCGTCCGTTCAGTAGGCCTTCAATGGCACTCAACCCCATTCTACTGGCCAGGACTCTATCCTTTGCAGTAGGAGCACCCCCGCGTTGTATGTGTCCTAAGGTTGCTACCCTGATGTCGGCATCTATCAGTACCTCTCTGGTTTTGGCGGCAATCTCCATGGCTCCACCGATTTCATCTCCTTCAGCTACTACCACTATACTTGAGGTTTTGGATTTATCTTTACCCTTTTTTAAGGTACGAATCACATCCTCGGTGGTAGTGGCAGTTTCAGGTACCAGTACCAGCTCAGCGCCTCCGCATATCCCTGAGCGTATTGCTATATAACCCGAGTCACGGCCCATTACTTCAATAAAGAAAATCCTGTCATGAGAATCAGCAGTATCCCGAATCTTATCAATGGACTGAATGGCGGTATTTACTGCGGTATCAAAACCTATGGTAAAGTCTGTTCCGTAAATGTCGTTATCGATGGTTCCAGGTGCACCAACTACCGCCACGCCAAACTCTTCATAAAATATCTTGGCTCCCGTGAAGGAACCATCACCTCCAATACAAATTAATCCTTCAATACCGTGTTCTTGAAGACTGTCATATGCCTTTTTCCGTCCTTCTGGGGTTTTGAACTCGTCACTACGAGCAGATTTAAGGATGGTACCACCTTTTTGTATGATATTGCTGACCGAATAAGATGTTAGTGGTTTGATATCACCTTTAATCATCCCATTGTAGCCATAACGGATACCATAGACCTCGGCTCCATGGTAGATGGCTCCCCGCACCACAGCCCTGATACAAGCATTCATTCCTGGGGCATCTCCACCGGATGTGTAAACTCCTACTTTTTTCATTAGAGCCATTTTTTGACAAACAGGTCAAAGTAAAATATTTATTATTGAATTCTCAACAATCGCAGGCTTTTATTGATATTATCATTCAGTTGCCTGGATGTTTTTAAAATGTAATTGAGACCAGTATAGATGATTGCCACTGGAATACTCCGGGTTAAGATATCCACAATAAAATGAGATTGTGTTGGGATAAGGGCGTCGACACCGATACATACAATGGCCGTAAGCATCACAATAAAATGCTTTTTACTGTAGGGCTGGATATCAAACTTAGCGCGAAGAATTAAAAACTTAAGAACATTCAATACTAACATAGCCAGTAAAGTAGCCCAAGCTGCTCCAGTTATGCCGTACCCCGGTAATAAGATTACATTTAAGCTGATCAATAGGAAGAGTTGTAAGATCGAAAGATAGGTGTTAATCCTATAGTGCTGCGAGAACCCGATTATCGCGCTGCTAACTCCTCCTGTCATTTGAATTACATTTGCCAAACCACATATTACGATTACCCAACTTCCAATGGCAAACGATTCCGGCAATATCTCATATACATTAGACAGGTTGATGTAAAGTCCAACATAGAGTAACACCGCTATAAGTTGTTGATTGATGGTGCTTTTATATTGAATTCTATTTACGGTTTCAATATCCCCATTCTTAAAAGCATCCGATATCACGGTGGGCGCTATTTTATTCAGGCCACGAGAAGGAAGAAGGATTAGGGTAGCAAAAAAGAAATTAGTAACAAAAATTCCGGTCTTAGCCTCGTCGTAGAATTCATTAATCAAAATATTATTCACTTGCAAAACAGCCACGTTAGTTAGTCCAGTTAGAAACCCAAAAATGCTTATGCCGGCCATGGCTCTGACCATACTCTTTTCGATGGTTTTGAAATCTAAATTCAAATGAAATTCACCTCTCCAGATGATAAAGCCAACCATCAGAAAAGCAGCGACTATATAGGTGCCCACAAAGAGCTGGCTGAAAAACTTGAAGTCAATTAACCCAAGTATTAGTGGGATGAGCGCAAAAAGCCCCAATAACCGCAACCCTAATTCTCTGAGCAAAACCCCGGTGCTAGCATTGTAGAGCACGGTATTATAGTTGTCCATTACCGTAAAAAGTAGTATCCCGGCGGTTAGGGGTATACAGAGATAATAATATTGGGAGAATAAGTCAATTTCCTCCGAGTCTACCAGGATATTTCCGGTGATTTTATATATCACTAAAAAAATCAAGAAACCAATTGAAATTATCAGCAAATACAGCGAAAGGTAACCACCATGGCTCTGGTCACGATTACGGAAATATGGAAAGTACCTTATGGTGGCATGACTGAATCCCAGCAAAGCCACTTGAGCGAAAATTGATCCATATGAGATCAGTAAGGCAATAACACCGATCTCCGCCTCGCTTAAGTATTGCGGAAAGAAATGGGCCCTGACAAAAAATCCGATTACCACCCCTATGTAGATGTAGATGGTCGATTTAATGGTTTGTCTGCCTATTATTCCCAAAGGCTTATGGATTACAGTGTATCGGCGTTTGCTTACCCCTCTTTTGTCAAAAACGTTTCTACCAGCTCGCGAATGGCACCTGTACCTCCAGATGCGCTAAGTTGAATAATTCCAGGTATGGATTTGATATTCCTATGGGCATTTGAAGGACAAGCTGCCAGACCCACTGCCGATAACAACTCTTTGTCGTTGATATCATCTCCTACATAGGCTACCTGTTGTAATGTGATCCCCAAGTCCTTACATAACCTTTGCACCAACTCAAGCTTGTGGTTTACCCCATGAAAATCAAAGTCCAGTATTAGTTTTCGAGCACGTCTCCTATTTAGTTCCCTATCCTCCTTGGTCACAATGCCAACTTTAATCCCTTTTTCCTGCAAAAGTTTGAATCCCATGCCATCATAAGTATTGAACTTTTTTATCTCGTCCCCAAGCTCCGTGTAATACATACCAGCATCAGTCAAAACGCCGTCAACATCTGATAAGAATAGCTTAATGTCTGACCATACAGGAGTTGGTAATACATATTTTCTCATCAAGAATTCCCCTTGTAGCCAATCGTCTTCTTCATCCAATTCTAGTGCTGAATAATCGGGCATCTCATAAATGCCTACTTGACCGTGAAGTCTGTTGTGGGAATTCAGGATACCCTTAACTGAACTCAAATAAAATGCACCATTTTCCATCATGCTTCCTCTAAAGTCCTGCCTTCTGGGCCGATTCTGATATTGGTAATTCATTGGCTGACCGTCTTCTGACCACAAAAATCTTTTAACACGACAGCAACTGAGCAGTGAATCAACCCCACTATGGTTAAATTGAGCAACTGCACTATCAAAATGCTCAGAGGAGCTAAAAGGGTTGGTAGCCTGTACCAACATTAATAACTGATGTTCGGCAAACTGTGCCGATCCCAGATATTCAAGGATGACATCCTCTGTAGAGCTAGTATCACTGGCATTTTTTGCGGAGCGATGATAAATGTTGACCTTGGACAATTCAAAATCATTCACGCAGGTAACGATCTCATCACAGTCCGTGGCTACTACTATCTGGTCCACACTAGTGGCTTTTTCCAATGCATGAAGGCACCAGTACAACAGCGGTCTACCACAAAATGGTCTAATATTTTTTAACCGAATGGCTTTGCTACCACATCTGGCCGGCACCAGCGCTATCACGCTCACGATTTTCTGTATTTTAGTTTATCCCTTTGCACTTGCTCAATATCCAGTATTTCCATGGGCTTATAGTGCAATGCCTGGTAGGTAGCATTGAGATCACGAACAAGTTTCTGTAGCCCTCCTGGCTCTAACGATGCTGCATGGTCAGTGCCTTTCCAGGTTCTGTTCTTTGTGAAGTGCCGTTCGATTATGGTTGCACCTAAAGTAAAAGCAGCTTGATCAATAGCGATACCGAGATGATGACCTGAAAATCCCAATAATTTGACCTGATCGCCGTAGGTTACTTTTAGTCTGCTGATTTCCAGCAGGTTTACGTCTTCAAAAGACACGGGATATCCTGAGGTACAGGCGTAAAGCACCAATCGACTATTGGACTGGTTTTCCTTAAATAAATTGATGATTCGCTGTTCCTCATCCCGGGTAGTCATGCCAAAACTGATATGGATTTCGCCCTGGTAAGAATCTCTCAATAACTCAAGCATTTCGAAATGAGTATTGCAGGCACTGGGGACTTTGATAAAGTCAGGCTCAAGACCGATGATTTCACTGGCTGAGGTGGTGTCCCACACGCTGGTTGCATATCCTATTTCATTGATGTTACAATAATCAAAGAGCTCCTGGTGTTGTTCCAAATTAAGTTCTAGAAACTCACGGTGGGCACCATAGGTGGCACCATAGCTGAACGGTTCATATGGATGAGGGGCTTTGTATTGCTCTTCAGTTAGAAGTTCTTTAGGGTGTCGCTTCTGGAACTTGGCATATTTAGCCCCAGCAGATTTAGCCAGTAAAACTAGTTCTTTGGCAATTGACATATCACCCATATGGTTGCATCCGATTTCTGCCACCACCACTGGTGGGTCATAACCGTTCCCTTTACTCATGGCTTGAATCGTCTAAGGATCTCAGGTCCACTCGTTCAAATGCATCAATGAATGAACCTGGAGTTGCATTTAATATTAAAACACCGCGGCTTTCGGCGTATTCCCTCAAAATAAAATACCCACTAAAAGCATGGACAAACTTAGTCAATAACTCTGGCATATTTCGTTGTCCAACCCCTCTTTTGTCCAGCGGTTTACCCTCAGAGGTTTGACGATCATAAAAATGTTTCTGGTTGATCAGTACCAGGTTTTGGTCATTTACAGAAATTTCCGACAACCAGCTATGATCAGCCCCCCACAAATAAATCTTGCGGTAACCCATATTAATGGAATGGGTTAGACTAGGAATTAGTACATTATGAGGTCTGGGCATCCCCAAGTTCATTTTGAAACACCAATGTCGAAACCATTTCCAGCCCTCAATTGGTGTATTGTTGTAATAGAAGAACTTGATTGCTGGGTTTTTCTTTAACAAAGATTGCCATCTACTAAACTTTCGGGACTCATAAGGTATGTAGAAGTTTAAAGACCATTCCGTCTTATTTGCCATATCCCGGAACAGTCGATTGCTTTGATCCACAAAAAATTTATCGATGTCATCTAACCACAGGTCAGGTGCCGAAGTCATATAGTAAGCTGGTTTCAGTTGGTGATAGTATTCGGTGCTGGGGAAGTGATTAACGCAAATCAAATCCTTATCTCTCAGAAAATGAGCGTGTTGTTGGATGGTGTCGCCCAGTGATGGACCATTGGCCAGAATTACACATTCGTCGTGCAGTGGTTCAGACAATTTTACCCGCCATTTCGCCAACAGCACCACGCGGATGATTGAAACAATGACATCGCCTAAATTGGAAAGGAATTTTTGGATCTCCAGTACCATTTCCTTATCCCTTGATAAAACTGCCTAAAAACCAAAACCGAAATTTGACCAGCATTTTCGCTTTGGGCCACTCACCCTTTAAGGTGTATAGAATGGCTAGTACAACAGTAGCACCAATTTTAAGTAATTCTTCCAGCCATTTGTTAATTGCCATCATCGGGGAACCTTGGCGTGTTCTGATCGCTTCACTTTTACCGATACCATGTGCCATCTTTTTTATATAACCAACCTCCAATCGATCATCTGGGATGCTATGGAAAACATGAACATTGGGGACATAATGCACTTTTTTTTGCAGTTTCTTCATTCGATAAAACATGTCCTTTTCTTCGCTACTACCCAAGTAGTTACCAACTCTGCCAAGATCAGTACTAAAAGCACCTATCTCTAACAAAACCGATCGTTGAAAAGCCATATTGGCACCAATAGGAAACTTGCGGCCAGTGAAGGGTTTGGAGGATACTCCCATATCCAAAGCGGCCACCAGAGGGAGTAAATACTTCGACATCCAGACAGGAGGCTGGCTTTGATATATCGGGGTCACTTTCCCTCCAATTGCATCCACATCCGGGATATGTTGGAAATAGGTGATTAGATTGCTAACATAGTCGGAATCTGCCAGTGCATCATCATCGATGTAGCTAATGATCTCGGCATTGGATGCTTCAATGCCTTTATTTCTGCAATGTGAGAGTCCTTGTTGTTGCTCCAAGAGATACCGAAACTGCACTTCTGGGTGATTTGTGCGAAAATCATCACATACCTGGCGTGTTTGATCTGTGCTTTGATTGTCAATTACCAGTATTTCGAATAGTTCTGCCAGGGCGGTTTGTTGGGCTAGATGATTAAGGCATTGCTGGAGATAATTGTCCCGGTTAAAAGTGCAAACTACCACGGACAACAACGGTTTACTCACCAAAAAATATCTTTAGATCAAATTAATTAAAGATAGTAAAATATAGCAACTGCAAGTAGATACCGTACATTGGTCAGATGATAAATTATGTTGCTGTGTTATTGAGGCTATGCTTGATTTCAAGACCAATAATTCCGAAAAAAAACAATAGCAGTAAAACGGAAGATGCCATCATTACTTTATTACCAGTGTGGTAGGCTGCTGGTTTGAACCTGAATTCAATAGTATGTTGCCCAGCCGGTACTTCCAGAGCTCGCAAAACGTAATTCACTCTCAAAATACTAGCAGGTTCGCCATCTATAGTTGCTGTCCAACCCTTGGGGTAATAGATTTCTGAAAACACTGCTAAAGCATTTCCTTGGCTGCTAAAGCGATACTTCAAATAATTAGGTTGGTAATCTTCAAGAAATATTTCACCAGAATTGTCAAAAGTAGAAGCCCCCACAGTGAATTTACTATTATCAATAACTGCCATTGATCTGAGGTCTATGGTACAGATCTGGCTTAGTTCATCGTCTGCACTTTGAACACCGGAAACACTGGATACCAGCCAAGCACTGCCCAGAGCTTGCTGATTCATTAGCACGCTGTTTTGTTCGCTTCCTACCAGAAAGTACCGCGTATTCAACATGTTGATTATACCCAGATCACTCCAATCACGTTGGCCATTCTGAAGGCCTTGGAGTGCTTCACGGAATTGATTGTCAAGACAATGCTCTATCAATTCTTGGTAACGCCGCATTTTGGCGCCATGATATCCCCCCACCGAATTGTGAAAATAACTGGTTCTTGCTTCGGACCATGGGTTTTGTAAAAAAGAAAGCACCCTAAATCCTGGATCCTGATCATTCTGAATGGCCAGATTAGCAGCAGTAGGATTGACTTCCTGTTGTTGATTTGCTCTGATAAAATCATCTTGTTGGAGATATCTTTTGTCGACCGACCATAAATCAAACAGTACCAGAATGGCAGCTATACCCACCAAAATTGAAGTATTGATCTTCTTCCTGATGCGGTAGTAAATGGCCGCCACTACTAATGCTATTAACAATAAAGAGCGTAAGGCATCTGATCGCAGCAAACCTGCACGGTCGGCTTGTAGGGCATCTAAATACCAATCTGGTGCTTGACCCGCTAGGAGATCATCAACCGGACCAGAAAAACTCCCCATGGTGGAATACAAAATTGCAATAACCAATATGCCACCAGTTACTGCAGCAGCCCTGAGAACTCTTTTCAGAATCAGCGGCGAATTAATCTCTTGCAGCAACTTTTCGAAGGCCATTGATGCCAGCAATGGGATACAAAGCAAGGCAATCACCAAGGTCATAGTCACAGATCTGAACTTATTGTATCCCGGTAAGTAGTCTACTATGAAGTTGTTAAAGATCTCAAAATTATTACCCCAGCTGAGCACCACGGACAACACAGTGGCAACACTGATCCAGACAAGATCTCTCTTACTGATCAGGGTGTAGCCCAATATAAAAAAGAAAATGACAATAGCACCCGCATAGGATGGCCCTGCGGTGCTGGGTTGTGTACCCCAATAGGTGTATACCTGTTCCAACTGTTGTCTGATTTGGACCGGAGCGGCACCCTGTGATCGCAAAGCTTCTCCTAAATTGCTATCCACTGGTAATGATCCAACGGTTGCACCTCCAAAGAATTCAGGGATCAATAAAGTTATCGGTTCGAGAATACCATTGCTCCATCTGAAAATGTAATCCGTTTCCAACCCTGATTCTTTGCCTTGGATATTGGTTAATTCAGAAGGCCCCCTGGTAGAATACTGCCCGTACTCATAAACTGACCAAATCTTACCCAGATTACAACAGAGTGCTATGACAGCTGCAATTAATAAAAACCCAATACCTTTGGACAGGTTTTTTAACTGCCCTTCTTTCGCTGCATATACCAGGTAGACTCCACCGTAGATAAGTAGTAGTAATAATAAATAATAAGTGATCTGTAGGTGATTTGATCTAAGTTCTAACGCCAAGCCCAAGGCGGTGAGTGCCATTCCCAACAGTTGCTTTCGATTCAGGGTAAGATGTACCCCGGCCAATACCATGGGCATGTAAGCCATGGCCCAGACCTTCCACATGTGTCCTACCTCGATACTTATGATGTTGAAACTGCCAAGACCGTAGGCAATAGCACCGATTATTGACAACCAGGGCCTTACTTTAAAAACTAGTAGCAATATGTAGAAGGAGATGAAGGCCAATAGTGTGGCCCCAGCAGGTCCTGGAAGCCAAATAGTTAGCAACCTATGGACCTGGAGCATCAGGTCACCACTCCAACGCATGTTGATTAAGTATGCAGGCATGCCACCAAACATTGAGTTGGTCCAGAGTGCTTCCTGTCCGGTGCTTTCGCGATATTCAATAATTTCCTGGCTGGCACCCAAGCCCTGCACCATATCGTGTTGATTTAAGACCTTTCCCTCGAAAAT
>JANQPK010000303.1 GCA_028289505.1 Cyclobacteriaceae bacterium | reverse complement strand
CAATACTCCGATAATCCCCAAGATCAGAAAACTTAATCGCCACCCGGCTAACTCAATCATCCAGGCTGCCAAGGGCAAGGCGATGGCAGCACCAATTCTGCCTCCCGAAAAATTAATCCCATTAACCAAACCTCGTTCGGTAATGGGTATCCATTTGAATACAGCCCTTGACATAGAGGGAAAAGCACCTGCCTCTCCTACACCAAAAATGAACCTTACCGTTAAAAGGGATATGAAATTAAAGACGGCCCCGGTCAATGCAGTAAATACCGACCACAGTGTCACCACTGCCGCCAATATCTTTCTTGCCCCGAATTTATCTGCTAAATAACCCGACGGTGTTTGGAAAAGTGCATATCCCAGTGCAAAGATTGACAACACCCAGCCCATCTGCTTATCGGAGAGCATCAGATCTTCCGCAATGGGATCTTTTGCCACCGAAATCATGATACGGTCGAATAACACGATCATCGCCAGGATGAAGGTGTTCAATACCATGATATAGCGCAATGGAATTTTCAACACTAATTCGACTACGAACTTAAATGAATCACTCGATTCCGTTTGGCACTCTCATAAATGGCCTCCTGGATACGCAGGTTTTCTAAATATCCAGTGCCATCAACTTCACAAACCTGGTCATTGATCAGGCAATGGACCAAGTGTTTTTGTGTAAAGAAAACACAATCCCCTCCAAAACCTCTATCGTAATGTTTATACGGGACTGCTTGAGGTGCTTCTCCCAGTATTTGCAGGGTCATGTTACCGTCGGCATTCAATCGAATAGTGCCAAGATCACCTTCTAAAAGCATCTCTCCAAAGGTGTATCGTGGGTTGTCAGACAGGCTCTCATTGTACCGGTTAGCATCCCATATGGCCCTGGAACCATTTTTAAAGTTTAAGATCATAATACCGGAATCCTCCCCGGCAATATCTTTATTGAGCTTTTTCAAATTGGCGTACACATTATCGACTTCTCCCAATAGAAATCTGAAGGTATCGATGAAATGAACCCCGGTTTCGTAGATCAGCAACCGTGACATGGTTCTAAAATAAGGTTGTCTTTGTACATAGGCATCTTGCTGCCAACCATCACCTAACCTGGTTTGAATGTACAACGCATGTGGGAGTCCGATTACGCCTTCTTTGATCAAGGACTTTGCTTTCTGATACCATGGCTGAAAGCGATAATTCTCGTGAACCATCAAAGACACTTTTTTTGAAACAGTTTTTACCAATTGCGCCGCTTCTTGATAAGTGGGGGCTAGTGGCTTTTGACATATGATATTAACACCTTGCCCGGCTGCTTCTTTACTAAGTGCGAAATGTGTATCGGGAGGTGTAATAATATCAACCAGGTCCAAATCATTTTCGTGGTATAGCTCAGTTGTTGAGCTGTAGCACCTCCCAATTTGAAATTTCTTGGCAGCGGATTGAAGCTTATTTTGGTCTTGGTCGCATAGCGCCACCAACTGCACTTCTGGAATTCTGGTCCAGGCTTCGATATGAAACTGTGCAAAATAGCCAGTGCCGATACAGGCCAACCTAAGTGGCGCTTTCATATCTTAAGTCTAACTCTTTTAGTAGGTGACTCTTCAGGCCCCATTCTGATGGGTACTTGGTATATCTTGGAGAGTATCCATTTATCAAACTCGAAACCGTCCTCACGCATGGAGAATGAGATTTTGTGTACGCCCGGAGTTGGGATTTCCAGGTAAATGCGCTGTTCCACTCCGCAGTGTTGGTCAAGCGTGCGCTGCTTGCTGGCCCAGGTCCATTGATCCTTACCCTCACACCATTGCATCCGCTGGCCGCTGTCAACCCATTGGTCATTAAGTCCTACATGGATGCTGTTGTCTTCGGCACCGCTTGAATAAGCGCGAACCCACACAAAATACTTTCCGGAATTTTTGAATTTAACATAGTAGTGCAGTATCCCCAATTTACCCGGCTCGTTAGAAAAGTTTTCACCATGTACTAATTGGTCTTCGTGAACGGTACGGGTATCGGGAAGTATTTCCAAATAAGCCTGTCCACTGGCGGTTTGGTAATGCACCTCATGGTTCTGTGGTAATGTGCTGGCTGACTGTTGGTCTATCAGATGCCACTTTCTGATGTCTGTTAGCTCCTGAGAGGCATAATGTTCGGCTTCAACCACCACCATACCATTGGATTCAACAAAAGCAGTTACTTTCCGCTTACCCGGAAAAGCTGTGGTAAAGACCATAAGAAAGATTAGAAACGGTGTCATATTAAATGTTCAATAATGAATGTTCAATGTTCAATGTTCAATGTTCAAAAACCTCCAATCTCTAATCCTACCCGCGCCAGGCAGGCATCAATCTACAATCTATTAATCAAATGTTCCCCCATTCCCCCATTCCCTTATTCCCTCATTCCCAATCCCGCATCGGCTTTTACCTGCAACCACATCATTATGGCTGCTGCATTCAACCCCGCAGCCAAATAGAAGAAGTAATCCATGGAGCCGGTCCAGGCAGCAATATAGGGAAAGGCCAGTGCAGTTACGAATGATCCAATATTTCCTGCCATGTTCATAGTGCCAGAAACAGTTCCTGAGTTCTTCTTGCCAATGTCTACACACAAGGCCCAGGAAGGAGGGATGGTCATATCAGCACCGAATATCGCCAAACTCAGAAACACCACCGCGCCCAGAGGTGTTTCCATATATAAACTGCCTATTAACCCAATCACCGCCAGAGAAAACCCCAGGATAGCGGGTAGTCTGCGGGAACGATTCCATTGGCCATCTTTGTAAATCTTATCCACCAAATAGCCAGACACCCAATTTCCCACAGCACCAGCAATGAATGGTGTTACAGCGTACCACCCAGCTTCCAATGATTCCAGTTGATACTTTTCTTTCAAATAAGGGAACAGCCAGGTAAGTGCGAAGAAGTTAGTGAAATTGCTACAGAAGTATTGACCGACCACCGACCACATGTTTCTTGATCGTGCTAAAATTGATAACCTTATGCCGCTTCCTTTAGCTTCGGTGGTCTGCTGCCGGTGCTCCAGTATGTAGGCTTTTTCTGCTTCACTCAACCATTGATGCTTTTCAGGGGTATCGCGAAAAAGCAGCCACCAGAATATGGCCCAGATCACCCCCACTGCACCTAGTATTAAGAAGGAGTGCCGCCAACCAAATTCGTCAATCATCCAGGCCACCAAAGGCAACGCAAATGCAGCTCCTAGTCGAGAGCCTGAAAAATTCAATCCCAGTACAAACCCTCTTTCTTTCAGGGGAATCCAAGAAAATATAGCCCTTGACATACCTGGGAAAGCACCCGCTTCACCCATGCCGAATAGAAATCGAATGGCCAACAGGCTTATGAAATTCCAGGCTGCACCGGTAAAGGCGGTCAGCAATGACCAGAAAGAAACAATTCCCGATAAAATTTTTCGGGGACCAAACCGATCTGCGGACCAACCGCTGGGCACCTGCATCAAGGCATAGCCCAGAGCAAATGAGGACATTACCCAGCCCATGGCTTTATCGCTGAGATTGAGATCGCTGGCTATAGGATCTTTGGCAACCGAAATGCAAACCCTGTCGATATAGAGTAGCAGTGACAATAGGAACATTCCTACAGCCACCCAATATCGCCCTTTGAATCTCTGGGACATGATTATTTAATAAGTAGCTTTATCACCTTAGTCAATGAGGCTTCATCCCCCACATTTCCAGGGAAAATGATTTGATGTAATCCCGGAAACCTGGATTCTTGGCTCAATCGCCACACTGGTACACCTTTAATCACCTGCCCCTGAACCATGGCTCGTTTTACTCCCAAAGCCTTAGTGGCCACATCACTGGAAGTAATTCCTCCTTTGGTGACTAGGAATCGAGGCGTGGTGCTGAGGTTGCTAACCATCTCGGTCAAAGACTCAGAAACACGTTGTCCGATGCGCAGATTCTGATCTGGGTTAGGATCTGTAATCAGTTCCCGACTGGTATACAATACGGTGCTTTTACCAGCGGACAAAGTTTCGTTTAATTGTTTGGACAACTGTTCCAAATACATCTCTGGTTCCGAATCCAGCAATCGAGTGACGGATAGTTCCAACGATTGCAGATGGGGAGCATGCCTGAACAAATGGTTAAGCTGTTCGGTAGTTGTGGAAACAAAGGAACCCACTACAATCAGACCTCCGGCACCATTTTCAATGATTAGTTCAGGCCCTGTTAATAAGGACTTGGGCTCTTGACAAGCCAGCGCAGCTACCTGGGAAGCGGCAGTGCGAAATACTGGAATTACTCCGGATTGTATTAAAGCCAAGTTGAATACCTCCAAGTCCGTGTAAGAGGCTGCATTGATGACACAATAGCCATTGGGTTGAACAGATGCTATTTTTTGGGAAAGCTGCTCCGTGGTAGATTGACGCAATTCCTGCAGAGAAATACTGGCAACCCGATCTGGATTAACCCTGCCTTTGGTCTTTTCGGTTATCCAATGCTTTAAATTAGCTTGTTTAAAGCCGAATACAGGGTCATTGGCGTAAGGTGTCTCAGAGGCTGGGATTAAATGGTGACCCTGTTCCACATAGTGTACATCATTCAAAGTATACCGTCCTCCCTCAAAAAAAGCAGGAATAATAAAGTGAATGCCACCCTCTAAATGTAATGCTTGCTTTAGTGCATCTACCTCAGCCGGATAGTGCCCTCTCAAGGTACTGTCACTTCGGCTTATTACCCAATATCTAGTATGGGTTGAATTTGCGGCAGTGATGATATTCTGACCTATTTCAGTGGCCAGATCAACAGCCTGTTGCTGGTCAAGACTTCGGGAGTTGGTAAGAATATAAAACAGGGGTGTGCCTTGTTCAAATTCTTTTCTGATGGCTTCCTTTGACCATTCTGTTAACACCGGTATATCATGCACGGTCTGGGTGCCTGTAGGGTCATCATCCAAGACAATAATGGTATCCACGGAGTCAAACCTGGCCTTGATCAATTGGTTGCGGCAATCCTTTAAGGAATGCTCAGGCAGTTGTGTCAAAACGTCAATTGAAAGCGGCTTAACTTCCATTATTAATGGGATTCAAAAGCGATTACTCTGGCAGGAGCTCCATCACCCCCATTTATCTTGAGAGGGAAAGCAACCAAGAGCACACTTTCTGCGGTGATTTTATGAAGATTGGTAAGCCCCTCCACTATTATTACACCTCCACCTAACAATTTTTTATGGATGCTGGTGAGTTCTTCCATATTATTCACATCCGCAACTGAAGGAGGCTCCACACCTAGAATTTTCACTTTATTTGATACGCACCATTGCGCCAGTTCACCGCTGATGCGGGGTAGGTGATCGCGGTACTTTGGTTCATCCACATATTGGCTCCACTGCGTTTCCAGTAATAGACTGTCGCCAGGTTCGAATTTATGCTGTATATCAGATAGGCACTCCAATCCGATCAGTTGGCCCTCCTCTATGATCGGTACCCTCAGTTTCCATGCCTTGCCAAAGAAAGATGTTATTGGGTATTGGTCAATGGTTTGGAGTGTGGCCTCAAAATGCAGCGGAGCGTCCATATGGGTTCCGGCGTGGGAATAGATGTGCAAAGTACGTGCATTCCAGCCATCATCTTTGACCGTATTAGCGGTGTCATAATCAAAACCGCGCATGCCCTTTTTTAGGGGTAAGGTTAGATCTATAGGTTTGAGATTTGAAAAATCCAGCATGTTAAACGGCTGCTGCTT
>JANQPK010000264.1 GCA_028289505.1 Cyclobacteriaceae bacterium | reverse complement strand
CGTGACTAGAACAGTATTTTCATCTGGAAAGGCAATACCCCAGGGAGTCTCAATTTCCTCGGTTAAGGTTTCCACCTTGACTTGATAATCCAGGGTTTCCAAAACTTCAGGCAACGGAGGTCTGACAGCACCGGATTTGTCTTCGCGACTACGGATAAAAGTGACCAAATCCCGAATCTGTTGATCCTCTAAAACAGCGCCCCAACTTGGCATGCCAAACTGTGGATGTCCAAATTTTATGGAGCGAAACAGGTCGGAGTCTCGAGCCCCAAACTGCCAGGATCCATCAATCAGGCTTTGGGCCAACCCCCCCTTTAGATCTTCTCCATGGCAGGTGGCACAAAGATTTGAGTAATTCTCAGGAATGGCAATTTGCTGGGAGCCTTGATCTGGTGCACATTTCAGAACTGTGGCTAGTACTACCGCGATTAACCCGTAGTGAAGATTATTCACTGTAAAACCTGCTTTGATGTTGAGCGGCCAGTTCTAGCAACTCATTGGTGATCTCAGGATACACCTCCTTCACATCCCCTTTTTCGAAGGGATCATGGATTAGATCGAACAACGCAGTGTCGATCTGGTATTGTACATACTTCCCTGGCAAGCCTCCCATTCCACCTTTCTCAACAGTTCGGTATTGATGCGGTATATGCAGTTTCCAGCTGCCATCACCGCTAATGACTCCCTGGAACTCTGTTCCATTTGAAAAAGCGTAATAGGCGTGTGGGTTTGCAATATCATCTCCGATTAAATAATTCCAAACATCTTTGCCGTCGATCTCATTCTCAGGCAACTTACTGTTAGTTAAGCCGCAAATGATCGGAACTATGTCTATGGAAGCAAACATTTTGTGCGACTCACCACCGGCAGGTAACTGACCAGGATATTTTATAATGCAAGGATTTCTCAGGCCTCCTTCGAAACTGGTACCCTTTCCTTCTCGATATGGGGTTATACCGGCATGATCTCCATAGGACAACCAGGGACCGTTGTCAGAACCAATGAAAATAAACACGGTGTTCTGCTCTAACCCATTGTCCTTAACCGCCTGATTGATCTGACCCACTGACCAGTCCAATTCCATCATAACATCTCCGTAAAGACCAGTACCCGATTTTCCTTCAAATTTATCGCTGCAAAAAATAGGCACATGCGGCATAGAGTGTGGTACATAAACGAAGAATGGCCGATCCCGATGCCGATTAATAAAATCCACCGTCTTCTCAGTATACCAGGTTGACAACATTTTCTGGTCTTCCTGATCCACCGAATCAATGGTGATCTCTCCGTTTTCCCAATACTGCAACGGCCATTGACCCCAATAATCCGGATTCTCCGGGTGATACTTCCACATGTCATTTGAATACATCAGCCCGGCAGTTTCATCAAATCCGCGGGCATGTGAACGGGTGTCTTCCTGGTCACCCATATGCCATTTTCCAAAACAGGCGGTGACGTATCCCTGTGCTTTCAGGATTTCACCCAGAGTGGCATAGGAAGGGTCCAAACCCTTGGCGGTAGGCGCATGGGCGCCAAACACCTTGGTACGTCCTGGATAACATCCGGTTAATAAGGCAGCCCTGGAAGCTGAGCAGATAGCCTGTGGTACATGAAAATTAAAATAACTAGTACCCTCATTGGCCAGTTCCTTTACATGTGGTGTAGGGTACAAGGGCCTGCCAAAAGGTTCGAAATCATCATATGCGCCATCATCCAGGAAGATAAGCACCACATTCGGTGGGGTATCCTTTTGCTGACCCAACTCCTGGTTAGGTTGATTGGGCTGACAGCCAAAAACTACAGCAAGGTATATTATAGCTATTAGAGGTAATTTTTCCAAACAGGTGAGTTTCATAGCAAATGGGTAATTCATCAATATAATATGCAATTGGGGATTAGCAAAAATTAGTTATTAATTACCCTTGTTTTAATACCGGGCTTTTATGTGATCATGGGGAATATGTTTCAAGCGCTCTCCTCATGTCTTGATACTCAAGCCATCCCGCCCGATTTACGTTCTCATCAGGATCAATTTGGTGATCGTACAACTCATAGTTCGTTTCTTCTCCCTGCTTTTCCCAGCTAGTAAAACGAATATCTTGAGTGCGAAAAGAGGTTCCGTGTCTTCCTCCCATCCGATAACTGCTAACCGCTGCCTGGTGGATCTCTGAATTTGGATCCTCTAGAATGGGCACCAGGCTTTGTCCTTCCAGGTAATCCGGTGGCTGCAGACCTGCTAGTTCCGCTAAAGTTGGATACAGGTCAAGCAGTTCTACCAAAGACTCTGTGGCTTGTCCGCCAGACTTCTGACCGGGATAAGCTATAATCAGTGGTACCCGGGTGGCCATTTCAAAATTGCAGTGCTTTTTGCACCAGTGGTTATGCTCGCCTATTTGGTAGCCATGGTCACCCAGCAGTACCACGATGGTATTTTGGTGCAAACCAAGCCGCTCCAGTTCATCCAGGATCAATCCTACCTGCACATCCACATAACTGATAGAAGCCATATAACCATGCAGTAGCTTTCTTTTGAGGGAATCGCTGAATTCACCCTGGTCAGGAATGTCCGGGTAACTTCTCAATTCATTGGTGTTAAGCGCCACATAAGGAGGAGCATCTTTTGGCAGGTATTGATTTTGGGGAAGCACGATATCGGTTGAATCATACAAGTCCCAATACTTTTTAGGTGCCACAAAAGGCAAATGCGGGTGATAGAAGCCAGTGGCCAAAAAGAAGGGCTGGTTACCATAAGAACGCAGTCTGCGAATAGCTTCCAAAGCCATCTCCCCATCGCTTAAAAGACTATCCGGAATTTCCGGCGCTTCCAGGGCATAACTCCGAGGAATATTACCATAGCCAATTTCACCTTTAGCCAGGCAGGCCCGTTTACTGGACTGGTAGATGCTGTCACCTTGCGGACCCCAGGCCGACCTGGAGGGAATCCACTGGGCGCCATCGGACCAACTTTCAGCATCGTC
Organism: Cyclobacteriaceae bacterium; assembly: GCA_028289505.1. Classification (GTDB taxonomy): domain Bacteria; phylum Bacteroidota; class Bacteroidia; order Cytophagales; family Cyclobacteriaceae; genus SZUA-3. The sequence continues at coordinate 3,436 of JANQPK010000264.1, read as the reverse complement.
TTTGTTGCCAAAAAGGGCCGGGTCAAATCCCACTACATGGAATACTTTAAAAAGACCATGGGTCTGATAGCCGTTGTTCTTGAACAATTGCGGCAAGGTGACCAGAGCGGGATCATAATCCCTGAGGGTGCGATGCAAATCATACACTTTCGTAGTTTCAGGGCGTAAGCCTGTCAAAAATGAAGATCGGGAGGGGCCGCATAAGGCATACTGGCAATAGGCTTTTTGAAATACTAGACCTCTGGAGGCCAGCCGGTCGATGTTGGGAGCTTGAATGACGGTATCACCATAGCAACCTAATTGTGGCCTAAGGTCGTCAATGGTGATGAAGAGCACGTTTGGTTTGGGGTTCGTGAAATTATCAAGGGAATCCTTTGAGCCACATGCGAATATGGCAATACTTATAAATATGATAAGGATGTACCTCATAATAGTTGTTAGTCGATCTTCATAAGTTTCAAGCCCCTAACTTCAAACATAGCTTCGGAGTTTCTGATACTTTCTAAATGAAAGCTAATACTGTGAATTCCTGGCTTAATATTAAAATCTCCAATCGAATATTCTTTCCAGGGTTTTCGCAATGATGACCACCCTTTGGAAATAACCCTATCCTGTGTCTGGTAAATAGGTCCTAGAAAAGATTCGGTTATTTCAGCACTTGCCTGCTGCCCGGGCACCTTCAGCGTGATACTGCTGCCTACCGCTTCCTGGTTGCAGTTCAGCAACAACGACGCATGGTATGTTGCCGGTGATTTGTTGTTCACATGCCAGTAGATACTGTCAATCTCGGTACTCCAATAAGTAAACCAGTCTGAATTATAGCCAAATCCTTTATAGTATTCCACATGACCGGTTGCATGGCCTTCATCTGCATAGAAAACCTGCTGGTTTGCTCCTGGTTCACCCATGGGTAGTGGTTGGGGACGGAAATCTGTCACATCAAGAATTGCGTGCAGGCTATCTTTGCTTTCCACTAATCCCACAGGAAGCAGATCCAACGAAAGTGGTTGCTGCTGCCCTGGATCCTGTACTAAATCGTACCCTGCATCCCCGTCTGCGCTTTCAACAACCAAGGTTGAGTCCGTGCGAATGGAAAATTCCACCGTACTACCAGACTGCTGTTTTTGCCTGGAGGTTTGTTTCATGGTCACCAGTTGCCTATTAGGCCATGGTTTACCCTTAATCAGGGGCCACAGACTGCAGCCATCTGACTCGATGGTGTAGTCAATATCGGCGAATTGCAAAAAGGTAGGCAACAGGTCCACATGGGCAGCTAGCCTCTCGATCTTAGCCGGCTCCAATCTCCCGGGTAGGTTCATCACACATGGAACCCGCACTCCCCCTTCATGCAGGCTACCCTTGTACCCTTTTAATTCACCGTTGTAGCGGCCCTTAATTGGTCCATTATCGCTAAGAAATACTACCAGGGTGTTCCCCCTGATACCCAGTTGGTCCAAGTGAGATATCAAGCGGCCTACATTCCAATCCAGATTGTCAATCATTCCATAAATGCCTGCGGTGGCAGCGTTCAGGCCCTTATCTTTATATTTATCAAAAAGGCTATCTGTTATCTGGATGGGAGTGTGCGGGGTATTGTATGGGAGATAACAGAAAAAGGGAGTTCCCATTTGATAGGCTCCGGTGATAAAGTGCATCGCACTGTCGGTCAATATATCCGCTATATAACCTTTAGTCTGGGCCTCCTTCCCGTTCCACTCTAAATTTGGATCGAAATAATTACCGATTCCCCCGGAACAAAATCCCAGGAATTCATCAAATCCCTGCTGATTGGGTTTCTGCGAATGAGCCCTGCCATTATGCCATTTCCCGAAAATACCAGTGCGGTACCCAGCCTGCTGGAATATATCTCCCATGGTAATCTCCTCACTGTCCAGGTTTTCGTATCCCCCTGAAACCCCTACCACCCCCGTGCGAAAAGCGTATTTTCCGGTAAGTATAGCAGCCCGACTGGGGGCACAAACCGGGTTAACGTAAAAGCGATTGAATACCACCCCAGTGGCAGCCAAATGATCAAGGTTAGGTGTTTCCAACAACTGGTTGCCATTATAGCCTACATCGCCCCAACCCTGATCATCGGAAAGTATAAGCAAGATGTTAGGTGGATTGGGCTCATCATTATCTTGAGTACAAGCCAGAAAAAGTAAAGGCAAAAACAGGATTAATATCAACCGGATGACCACTAGCAAATGTTAAAGTTTGATGGTTATCTTATTACTATTCCACCCATCGACTTTCAGCTTCGCCCTATCAGGTTTAATCCCATCATCCCACTGCACACGAACCGCTACTTTCCGGGTCTCCGCAGGAGCTAACCAGAAAAAATTATCATCACAAACAAACTGTCGTCCCGATCCTTCAATATTAATATTGGTCATGAAACAAGGCTGCTTACCTATGTTGCTAATCTCTACTTCCAGGTTGGTCAATCCGCTGTTTGACTGTTGTTGCAATAGTTTGGCAGTCAATTTGGTTTTTACTTTGCCTACCACCGGTTTCAGCCACGGACCATCGGTCAAAGTGGGCCATGCGACAGGTTCAGAAGTGTACTGATCATAAAAAGCCTGATCCTCCATTTGGGGAATGGTGCGGGGCCAATAGTCAGCTCTTGATAAAAGATTACCCACCTCGTCGTACAATTCGGCTACTATGAAGAAATGGCGGTTATGGTAATCTGTAGGCAAAGTATAAGTGCCCATTTTTTGTCCGGAGACCGATGGTTCAGGATTAATGTTCAGAGTTGAGGTCAACATGGCCAATTGCTCAAAGCGGTCATTAATCACCTGCACTTTTATCGTGGCCTTTTTTAGATCCGTTCCGGCTGACACATTGAGTACTTTGGCTTCTATGTCAATGGTCTCACCCGCCTTCCATAACAAACGGGGCAACTGACACATCACACGCAGGTTTTGATAGGTTCTTTTCAGGAAATAATAAGGGGCCGACGGCTGACCAAATCCATCCACCAGGTGAATGGCAGACACCACCGGCCAGGGTCTTTTGAACACCCAGGGCATCAGTCCGGTGGTTACGGGGTAATTGGCTTGTACCTGTTCGGACATCACCTGGTAAAACTCCCCTGCTCCTACTTGGGTAGCTTCTGCAATGGACTCCAACGAGGGATTGGCCATATTATCAACATGTGAGGCCCTGCTCAACATGCGTGGTACCCTGGCCGGGTTAAACTCCACAAAATGGTGAATAAAATCAGGGTGTCCGGCAACGAATTCATCAGAATACATATTCCCCAGATCTTTAAACTCATCAGGGTTGATCACCTGGTACAAGCCGGCCGGATCGGTAATGCTGTGCATACCGGTTTCCGCAATGTAGGGCGCATATCGATATTGCTTGGGATACCAGGTGGGATCCATGTCAGGGTAGGTATGAATGCTGCCACCGTCAGGGCTGGCCCGCC
>JANQPK010000258.1 GCA_028289505.1 Cyclobacteriaceae bacterium | reverse complement strand
TATCAAACTGAGAGGTACGCCGATACCGGTGTCATGTCCTATGCCATTCCTTTGTCAGCAGGCGATTACCAAATTAGACTACACTTTGCTGAGATATTTCACACCACCGCAGGAGCCAGGGTATTTGACGTTAATATTGAATCGGGACAGGGTGAACTTGATGATTATGATATTTTTGAGGAGGCAGGTGGAGCCAACATAGCAGTGGTGGAGGACTTTTTAGTCACGGTAAATGATGGCACCCTGAATATTGAATTTACCAGCGAGATAGAATTAGCCAAGATTTCAGGTATTGAGATTAGTGGTGCAGGTAACGTTGCACCAGTGGTACAGAATCCTGGTAACCTGCAATACAATAACGGTGCTTTAGTAAACCTTCAGCTAGATGCAAAAGATCTAAATCAGGGTGATTTGCTCACTTACAGTGCCACCGGATTGCCCACCGGGCTAAGCATAAATACCAGCACGGGGCTTATCAGTGGAACTATCGCTGCAGCCCAAGGTAGCTACAATATCACCATCCGTGTTACAGATCAGCTTGGGTTGTTCGATCAAGCCAACTTCACCATAACCGTTACTGATTTCAATAGTATGCTACGCATTAATTCCGGTGGTCCCAGTTTTACTTTCAATGGGGAACTTTGGATGGAGGATCAGTACTCTACAGCGGGAGATATTTTTGGTAAGATAACAGCAATAGCAGGGACCAATAATGATCAGTTGTACCAATCTGAACGATATGCTGATGCCGGTACCATGAGTTATGAAATCCCGCTGGCTGCCGGCCAATATCAGGTGAAGCTGCATTTTGCAGAGATTTTCCATACCACTGCCGGTGTCAGGGAATTTGATGTAGATATTGAATCAGGTCAGGGTAATCTTACCGATTATGACATTATTACAGTTGCCGGAGGTGTAAACACGGCAGTAGTCGAAACTTTTGATGTGGTGGTAAGTGATGGTACTCTAAATATTGATTTCATCAGCAAGGTGGAATCTGCAAAGATATCTGGTATTGAAATCAACGGAGTGGTGATGGAAAACGTCGCTCCTGAAATCCAATCGATTGCTAATCAGGTCCTACCGGAGGGTTCGTCGTTACAGGTGGCTATCAATGCCACAGATGCTAATGGAGAGTTCGCAGCTTTGACGGTAGTAGCCTTACCACCATTCGCAAGCTTCACTGATAACATGGATGGGACAGGTACTCTTTTCTTGAATCCAGGGTACACAGATGTTGGTAACTATAGTGTTACTATTACCGCCACTGATGGAGAAGGTCTTGAGGACAGCGAGATAGTGCAAATTGAGGTGGTTGATGTTAATGCAACTCCTGAATTGAATGTAGATACTGATCTTACCATAGAAGAGGGTACCTCCATAGAGATTGCAGTTTCGGCTAATGATGCTGATGGAGAAATTCCAGTACTATCTGCGCAGGAACTACCCTCATTCGCTTCTTTTACTGATAACGGAGACGGTACAGGTACCTTGACAATTAGTCCTAAATTAAATGATTTTGGATCGTACACATTGATACTAAGGGGCACCGATGCAACCGGCGCCTACCAGGAAAAGACTGTAAGTTTGGATGTAACGGAGAATTCAACCAATCCGAATTGGGTGGTTACAGCGCAGACCACTAATGCGAACTGCAAAAATGAGAACGGATCAATTCTACTCACAGTGTTAGGGGGGGTTGGCGACCTTACCTACCAATGGTCAAGCGGGCATGCTTCCAAGGATTTACAGAATCTTTCATCAGGAATTTACATCGTTACAATTTCTGACGAGAAAAATAACACCACCACTGAATCATTCATTATTAACCTTCAACCTGGACCTCAAAAGCCAGAATTAAAACAAGTAGGTGAAATGTTAACCACAGACGCCGCTGCCTTCAGCTATCAGTGGTACTTGGACGGATCTGAAATCCCAGGGGCCACAACTCCGAGTATTCAACCTTCACTTGCTGGTGACTATTCCGTACAAATTGCTGATGAGCTAGGTTGTTTTACCATTTCTGACAGCTACACTATCGAATTTGAAGAGAGTTCGATGGAATTCTATCCCAACCCAACCACAGGAACCCTGAATTTAGATCTTACTTTAGTTGAGGATGAAGAAGTTACTTTCACTTTGATCGACGAAATCGGAAAGACACGTATATTAGGAGCCTTTGACCTAAAAGCAGGTCATCATCAAATTCAATTTGAATTGGATCAATCACTAGCTAATGGAGCCTATACCGTAATAACCAATCAAAGTGACTTTAAGAGTAGAGCTTACCGAATCCTTTTGATCAGATAGCATAAACCTTACATGCCTTATTGCTGGGCCATTTTTAAATTTTTACCTGGAAGCATTTTTGTTTATTTTGGCGCAGGCTTTGACAGATCAATTCAGATATCAATTTTTCGAATAAGATTTTATGAAAAAACGAGTGCTAATAACAGGTGGAGCTGGTTTTCTAGGTTCGCACCTTTGCGATAGGTTCCTCAAAGAGGGTTACAGTGTGTTGTGTATGGATAACCTGCTTACAGGGTCCAAAGAGAATATTGAACATTTGGTGGGAAATGAGGATTTTCAATTCCTGCATAATAATGTATCGGAGTTTGTACATGTTCCCGGCGATCTTCACTACATTTTACACTTTGCTTCACCGGCATCACCCATCGACTATTTAAAAATGCCTATACAAACCTTGAAAGTGGGTTCGTTAGGAACACTTCACCTGCTGGGATTGGCAAAAGAGAAAAAAGCCACCATTCTAGTGGCCAGTACTTCCGAGATTTACGGAGATCCATTGGTACATCCTCAGACTGAGGATTATTGGGGAAATGTAAATCCTGTTGGCCCTCGCGGTGTCTATGATGAAGCTAAAAGGTTTTTGGAAGCCATTACTATGGCATACCATACTTTCCATGGTTTGGATACCAAAATCGTTAGAATATTCAATACCTATGGCCCCAGAATGCGCCTGAATGATGGACGGGCCTTACCCGCATTTATTGGTCAAGCCTTGAGGGGAGAAGATATCACAGTATTTGGTGATGGCAGTCAAACCAGGTCGTTTTGTTACGTGGATGACTTGGTGGATGGAATTTACAGGCTGTTACTGTCCAATTACAACCAACCTGTCAATATTGGTAATCCAGACGAGATCACCATTCTTCAATTTGCGGAGGAGGTAGTCAAACTGACCGGTTCTAAATCGAAGATCATATTTAACGATTTGCCGGTGGATGATCCGAAACAGCGCAAACCTGATATCAGCAGGGCAAAAGAAATACTGGGTTGGTCACCGCAATTCTCTAGGTCGCAGGGATTAATTCCAACACTGGAGTATTTTCAGAATAAGGTGCAATCAGGCGGGTAATTGATAGATGGATGGTAGGAAAGGGGAGAATATTCTTATTTTCCCGTACCTGACAGCACTACCGGAAAGGTTTTTAGTAGGATCCTGAAATCCATCCAGATGTTGTAATGATCGGTATAGAACACATCGGTGCTTAAGGCATCATCTAATAGCATTGATTCGTTCTGACGCCCGGTTACTTGCCATAAACCCGTCATTCCTGGTTTCATTAGAAATCGCCTATATTGCCACTCGTTGTAACCATTGAGTTCATATTCAAAGTATGGTCTGGGGCCCACTAAGCTCATTTCTCCTTTGAGCACATTGATCAATTGTGGCATTTCGTCCATCGAGTACCTCCTGAGAAACTTACCAATTGCGGTGATACGCGAATCGTTTTGTAGTTTACCGGTATGAAGTCCGTTTCTAGTGCGAGAAGAGGCTATCATCACATGGTCTTGCCCGTTATTGACTCTCATAGACCGGAATTTATACATCTTGAATAGACGGCCTTCCTTGCCTACACGGAAGGAAGTATGAATAGCAGGGCCTTTTGTGGTCAACTTAATGGCTATAGCAATGATCATTCCCGGTATGATCGATACCAAACCAATGATCAGAGCACCCAAAATATCCAGTATGCGTTTGTAAACTAAATCCAGTTTCTGGTAGTCCCATGATATGAATGGCACTGTTTCCACAGATTTTTCTTTCTGCTCATATACCCCTGTGAACATGAGATTATAATGCGATGAACTGATTTTTACTGGCAGGCCTGTCTCTTTTGCTAGCTGAACCAACTCCAAAAGTCGTTCTTTCCCAATATTATTGATCAGTACACAGATTTCATCGGCTTTAAAGGATGCCGCCCTGAAGGTAAGATCCTGGGTTCGACCCTCAACTGGGTATCCGAAAATAGTGGTACCGTGTTTGTTGGGATCATCATCTAGGAACACAATATCTTCTACATCATTACGGTCGTTGATGATCCTCGCTGCATAGAGCTTTGCTGCTGCACCAGCTCCCAATATCATAATTCTTCGTGGTGGTTTTAAAGTACTTAGACTCTTATTACTCTTGATAAGATATCTGAAAATCATCCTGCCGGTAAAGGTAAAAAGGATACCAATCAGGGTAAACCAAATGATAAATTCACGGAAGGTTCCACTGAGCTGGCCATCTACAAAGAAAAAAGCCACCACGATAATAAAAACATCCGCGTAGAAAAAGGATTTAATAATATAGAAAAACTGCTTGGCTCTAGTTTGAATTACGTGATGGATGTATAGCCCACTGTAGAGGAAAAGGGTCAGGATTACAAATACCAGTGAAGCATAAAGAATTACCTTGTCTAAGTTAGTGGTTAGGAAGGCTTCACTTCCGAATAACCCTTTTATTAATTTAGCGCGGGTAAATTCGTAACAAGTGAATAGTACTAGTGTTATTGATACCAGATCAAAGGCCAGGATAGGGAGGAAACGGCGAAATGACCGAAACCAAGGCAATTGAGCAGATTTTGCCCCGTGCAATGCACTATTCGCTTTTATTCTCTCCGGCAATGTTAGGGTTTTCGAACCCTCAATGACATCAACTCCAGAAATATAAGGAAAAGTTTCCTGCATCAATTAAAATAGTAATAACAATTCTTTAAAATGTACAATACAAATATAGGAATATTCACTCAATATAACAAACCCTAGATAAAATATAATTTAAATAATTTTAGCCCGAATATTATATCTTCTGGAAAGAAGTCACTATGCCTTTTATCAAGGCACTGCTAAATCCCTGGTGCTCCATTTCATTTAGTCCCGCTATAGTGCAACCCTGGGGGGTGGTGACTAGGTCTATTTCGCGTTCCGGATGTCGTTTTCTTTCCAAGT
>JANQPK010000252.1 GCA_028289505.1 Cyclobacteriaceae bacterium | reverse complement strand
AAATAGACCACAGTCAATTAGAAGCCGATAACCGTCTATATCCAAAAGATATTTTGAACCGGTAACGGTTTTAGCCGCACCCAGGAATCGAACCCTTACCCTCATATTTTTTCCATATTGTGACTTCCGTCACAATATGGAAAATTAGCAGATTTAGAACAACGACAGAAGGCGGCATTTTTCTTTTGCTGAGTAATTCCCTCCTCGTCAACAAATTCGCAGGTTCCCTTAAGAATCAGAGGCCCTCCGGGTATCAGCTGAACCTGGGTAGTATTATCAACTGCAGCTGGAGGTTCTGCTGTTTTTATAGAGAGCGCCCCAGAAGGGCATCTGTTGACCAAAGCCACGATATCCTCACCAGAGGCTTGGTCAACATCAATCCATGGTTTTCTTTTGGGGTCGAATACCTTTGGTAGTCCTCTGGCACATATTTCCGAATGAATACAAATATCTGGTTTCCAAACTACGGTGACATCTTGGTTAGAATACTCTTTTTTCAGCATTAGCCTATTTTCTTTATGGAGCCGCTCCCCGAACTTTGATTTGATAGTTTCTCTGGATTCCCTCGATAATATATGTTTCCACTTCCGCTGACTCTCGATTCCAAACTGTCATCTACATTTACTCGGCAATTTCCCGATCCACTTATACGTACACTACAAGTTTCAGAGGCCAGCTCCTCGGCGTCAAGATTACCAGAACCGCTTATCTGAAAGTTAGTGTTTCTAGCACTACCTTCCAATTTCATATTACCAGATCCGGAAATTTTACTATCCAGGTCAACCGTTTTGATGTCAAGATTGATCTTTCCAGAGCCGCTAACTCCGATATACATATTTTTAGATTGGAGCATATTCTGGCCCATGATGTCCCCAGAGCCGCTTACGGAGACATGATCAAAGGTGGGGTTGGTAATGTATATCTTTACCTTTTTACCACTCCAGTTTTTCCACCATTTCCAGTCATCATCTTGTTTGATGGTAAGTACACCACTTTTGACCCTGGTTTCAATTCGTTCCTGTACTTCATCAGATGCCTCTATAACCACGGATGGACTATTTCCTTGCTTTACATATAATTGTGCGGGCAAACCAAGGCTTACACCTGTAAATGGTTCAACATCTCGAGTGACCTTTTGGGCCATTATCAACTGCCCGGTCAATATCATTACGGCGACTAAAATTGCTTTTGTTTGCATGATCTTAAGTTTAGGTATATTATTATAGATTCATGAATACCCCCTTAGGTTGCACCTGTTCACCAGTAATTTTTATATAATTTAAGATAAAACCGCAAAACACCCGCAAATTCAATCATTTATCCCTTATACCTAACAATCATTCAGCACCTACTCTTTGATTATTTCGCATATGATTAGCTTCTGGGAACAACAAAGTTTTTCTGGTTATGACTACACGGTGGTTGGTGGTGGTCTAGTAGGTACTTCCACCGCTTTGAACATTAAAACCATGTTTCCTAAAGCCTCAGTAGTGGTAGTGGATGGTGGCATCTTTCCCAAAGGTGCAAGTACCAGAAATGCAGGCTTTGCTTGTTTTGGAAGCTTATCTGAACTGTGCGCGGATATTGAAAGCATGGGAGAGGTTGCTGCCCGTGAGTTAGTACAGGACCGTTGGTCAGGACTACAAATTCTTAGAAACAGATTAGGTGATCCCAACCTTCATTACAAAAATTATGGAGGTTACGAATTGATATTTGATAACCACCTGGATCTACTTGAAAGGGTAGATCAGGTAAACCAGTGGTTATGGCCAATATTTAATAAACCCGTATTCCAAATAAATGCTAGGCTCTCGCAGGAATTTGGATTCAACACCAGCAGAGTGGCATCAATCATTCACAATCCCTTTGAGGGTCAACTCGACTCTGGAGCTATGATGAAATCCTTATTAACCCTGGCAGCTGAAAAAGGTGTGAGGTTTTTAACCGGTTCCAGAGTCGATAGCTGGCATGCCGAATCTGATCAAACGGTTTTACAGATCTCAGGGCAAGGCGATCATATCACTATCCGTACCCAAAAGTTAGCTATCTGTACTAATGCTTTTACCAATAAACTGCTACCAGATCTTGAGATTAAACCGGGTAGGGGATTGGTATTGATCACCAAAGATGTACCATCGTTAAGGTTTCAAGGGGCGTTTCATTATCAGCAGGGTTATTATTATTTCCGAAATGTAGGTTCAAGAGTATTATTTGGAGGCGGACGCAATCTTGATTTTTCTGAGGAGGAAACTACAGATTTTGGTATTAACCAAAAGATACTGGAGCATCTGCAACAAGAGTTGGTTGATTTAATACTGCCAAATCAGCATTTTGAAATTGACCAGTACTGGTCCGGAATTATGGCATTCGGCCCGGATAAACGTCCACTGGTTGGGCTGCATACTCCCAATGTTGGTTATGCGGTAAGACTTGGAGGAATGGGAGTAGCCTTGGGTAGCCGCGTGGCAGAACAATTGGCCAGGTTGATATGTTTTTCTGAAAATGATTAACTTACCAACTGTCAGTTAGTTTATGGCCACATCAAAACCTCTCAAAGCCACTCTTTTTCAAGCATTTCTACCGGTTTTAGTTCTAATTATGTTGTTGGGATCAAACGTTTACTTGTTTGGTTCGGGATCGCTAGATGGCTCAAATCAAATTGCACTGTTACTAAGTGCCGCCATCGCCGGTATAATTGCTATAAGACTTCGGGTTTCTTGGAAACAGCTAATTGAAGCCATTGTCAACAGCATTAGCTCTGCCATGTCTTCTATCCTGATCCTATTGCTGATAGGTGCTTTGGCTGGTACCTGGTTGATCAGCGGTATCGTCCCTGTAATGATCTATTACGGATTACAAATTCTCAATCCTACTTTTTTTCTTATAGCAGCCTGTGTGGTCTGTGCATTGGTGTCTTTGGCCACTGGTAGCTCTTGGTCAACTATTGCCACAGTTGGTATTGCTCTTCTAGGTATCGGCCAAACCTTGGGACTTCAGGAAGGAGTGGTGGGGGGCGCTATTATAAGTGGCGCCTATTTTGGTGACAAGATGTCTCCTTTATCAGATACTACCAATCTTGCTCCCGCCATGGCTGGAACGGACTTATTTACTCATATCCGTTACATGGCTTATACCACGGTACCCAGTATCCTAATTGCGCTATTAATCTATCTGATTATTGGACTATCCTCGAATGCCAGCGGCTCGGTAGCAGAGGTGGAGGCGGTGCTATCAGCCATTCATGATCAGTTTAATGTTACTGGCTGGCTATTCCTGGTACCGCTGGTAGTGATCATTATGATCGTAAGGAAGGTGCCGGCTTTACCCGCATTATTGGTAGGCGTATTGACGGGGGGCTTATTTGCTGTAATATTCCAACCCCATATAGTTAGTCAGATATCAGGAATAGATGATAATGTCCTGAAAGCTTCCTACGTGGCTGTAATGCAGGCTATGTATGGTGATATAGCCATTACCACCAACAACGCCATGGTAAACGATTTGTTGACTACTGATGGGATGAGTGGTATGCTTAATACGGTTTGGTTAATCATGTGCGCAATGACTTTTGGTGGTGCCATGGAAGCTGGTGGTTTATTAAATAGAATCGCTTCGGAGGTCATCAAGTTGGCAAAGGGCACCGGGTCTCTTATCGCTTCGACGGTGGCTACCTGTAGTTTCTTTAACGTTACGGCATCGGATCAGTACATGGCCATCGTAGTACCTGGCAGGATGTACGCGGATACTTACAGAGATAGGGGACTTAAACCTGAAAATCTGAGCAGAACCTTGGAGGACTCTGGTACGGTTACTTCCGTGTTAGTGCCATGGAATACCTGTGGAGCGACTCAAGCATCAGTATTAGGGGTCGCAACTATGGTGTATGCTCCCTATAGTTTTTTTAATATTATAAGCCCCTTTATGACCATGCTAGTAGGGTTCTTGGGGATAAAAATCAGGTACTACACCCAACAGGAAAATGTAGATCAACTGGAGGAGGCTGAAGCTGCATGATATTTCCATCAGATATTACCAAAGAGCAGGTTAACAGCCTTCCGTTAAACGAATATCAAGGCGAGATTCGAGTAGTTGAAACATGGACTGAGTTAATCGGGGCGTTACGAGAGCTAAAAAAATATCCATTTTTAGGTTTTGATACAGAGACTAAACCCGCTTTCAGAAAAGGTGTTTATCACCCAGTGTCTTTGTTGCAACTTGCAGTAGAGGACATGGTATATCTAGTGCGTCTGAACAAAACGGGTTTCCCCGAACCCTTGAAAGAATTGTTTGCAACCAAGGATTTTCCAAAAGTTGGCATCAGTGTCAGGGATGATCTGGCCGATCTGAGGAAATTGAGCAATTTCAAGCCCCATGGCATTGTTGAATTGAATACAGTAGCCAAGGAATTGGGAGTAGTACGAGAAGGGGCAAGAAATTTAACTGCCACTTTTCTTGGCTTCAGGATTTCAAAATCCCAACAAACAACCAACTGGGAAAGAGATAGCCTAACACCTAAGCAGCAGCGGTACGCCGCTACGGATGCCTGGGTTTGCCACCAAATCTATCAGAAATTAATCAAACAAGGTTTCGTAGAGTAATTACAGGTTATAATTCATAAGCACCAGCAACAACTCATAACCTATAACTGATAACTACTAAAGTACTTTTGTTTTACCGGGTACGGGTATCTGATACAGACCATTTTCGTCGGGCAATACCGGAGCTTGGCTGTCCCAGCTTAGGCTTTCAGGTACCAAACTGATCTCAGATTTAAGGGCTTCCTCCCAGGTAATTACTTGACCCGAGTAAGTTGCCATCCTACCCATAATTGCCGTAAGTGTACTGTAAGCCCCATTTTCAGCATCACTGATTACTCCACCTTCTTGTATTGAGGCGAATAATTTGTCGTGCTCTACCTGATAAGGATTGGGGTCTTTACGGGCATTGTGCTTCAATATCTCTTCTCCATCCCAAGTGGTCACAGAGTTTGTCGACATGTCGATGCTGCCTTTTGTGCCCTGGAAGATTTCAGTCACCTTATTCATACAGTTAGGCTGATGCCGGCACTGGCTGGCTATTACTGCTCCACTGGGGTATACGAACTCTACGAAATGGTGGTCGAAGATCTCTCCATATTGTGGGCCTTTTCGCACTTCTCTACCCCCCATTCCTTGAGCTGAGGCAGGATATTCACCTATGAACCAGTTTGCCACATCGATGTTATGGATGTGTTGTTCAAGGATGTGATCACCACAAAGCCAGTTGTAATAATACCAGTTTCTCATTTGGTATTCCAATTCAGTTTGCCCCGCTTGACGCTCTTTGACCCAAACTCCTGCACTATTCCAGTAGACCTGTCCCGCAGTGATATTTCCGATGGCTCCAGCTTTCAGCTTATCATAAACCATGTTATAACTGGTTTGATAGTGTCTCTGCAATCCAACCACCACATTTAGCTGCTTCTGCTTGGCCTCCTGTGCAGCCTTGAGTACCCGCCTTACTCCAGGTACGTCGGTTGCCACCGGTTTTTCCATAAAGATGTGTTTCCCTTGACTAACAGCATATTCAAAATGCTCTGGTCTGAATCCAGGAGGTGTGGTAAGGATTACCACATCAGCTAAATCGATAGCAGCCTTGTAGGCTTCAAATCCTACGAATTTATGCTTGTCTTTGACCTTGACTTTTTTCTTGTCTCCCTCAAATTCCTCCACAATGTTGTTCAAACTGCCGTCCAGGCGGTCCTGAAAAGCGTCAGCCATGGAGACCAATTGTACGGGGAATTCGGTACTTAAAGCTTGAATTGCAGCACCCGCGCCTCTATTACCACAACCCACCAAAGCGAGCTTTAAGGTATCCGAGCCGGCTACTTGTGCGCTGGCGGAGACAGGTAAGCTGGCAGCTAATATGCCACCACCTGCCAGGGCTGAGGTTTTACAAAATGCTCTTCTGGTAAATGCGGATTCTTTAACTTTTGGTTTCATGGGAAATTCTTAATAGTCTATTTGGTTTAACAGGACAATAAATTTGGCTATAAATTCTCTATATCCAAAACCTGGCGGCTATTTTCAATAGGTGTTAACCATGTGATTACTGCGGAAACGGGACTATGTCGCCACTATCTTTATACCTTGGCATCTGAGCCTCGACTGATTTTAGATAATCGGTTAATACCGATGCCAAGGCCTGGCGTTTGTCAGGGTGATCATTCACCAGATTGGTGGTTTCACCAATATCGTTTGTCACATTGAATAACTCATACTGTTGATCAAAATGGTAATAGATCAGTTTCCAG
>JANQPK010000244.1 GCA_028289505.1 Cyclobacteriaceae bacterium | reverse complement strand
CTGAATGTGCTTGAGCAGATACGATTGATCCTGATCATAACTGCCCAGATTCTTGTACCCGGCAAAGGAGAATTCCTCTTTTTCTGCAAACTCAAGGATTTCTTCCCCATCCTGATGGGATAAAAACTCTCCATGATGGTTCAACAATTTGAGTGCATTCCATTCGGCCGGATTATGGCTGGCGGTGATGATAATCCCGCCTGCAGCCTGCTCCATAGGGACTGCCATTTCAACGGTAGGGGTAGTGGATAACCCTAAGTCCACAACATCAAAACCCATTGATTGCAATGTGGAACAAACCAACTGGGAAACCAATCCACCGGTAACCCTAGCGTCCCGGCCTATTACCACTTTGGGCTGTTTTGCCCTCGGTAATAACCACTGGGCATAGGCAGCGGTGAATTTAACAATATCCGGAGGAGTTAATGCCGTGCCAGGCAGCCCTCCGGTAGTTCCCCTAATACCCGAAATTGAAGTAATTAATGCCACTTTTTATAGCTGAATTTAACCGCTGTAATTTAGGCAAAATGGGAGTTTATTACCACCGTGTGGTGCAAGATGTGTGGACTATTTGAATTTGGAAAGTACCTTCTCCACCTCAGACTCAGGGTTGGCACAATTATCTCCTGGATTGACATTTTTCCCGCAGTAGCCACAGGTCCCTCCCTGCTTATTTAAAAAGGGACTCTGTGAGGCACAAGTACCTTTAAACTCTCCACCTTTCACCAGCAGCAGACGCACTGACATCAGGATAAAGAATAAAGCTAAAATACCAATTGCCAATAATACGGTAGTCATATTCAAATACTTTGTACAAAGTTAAGCTATTTTGATAACTTTCAGATGGTAGTTTTAGTTTCGTTTTTTCTTGATATGCCTGATATATCTGCTTCTTCAGACCCTTATCGCAGTGAAAAACTAGCGGCCTTCGACCGTTTGCTCACCATAATGGACGAGTTAAGAGAAAACTGTCCTTGGGACCGCAAGCAGACACTGCGAAGTTTGAGGCACCTAACTATAGAAGAAACCTATGAGCTTTCTGATGCCATACTGGAAAATGATCTGGAAGAAATTAAGAAGGAACTGGGAGATATTATTTTACATATGGTGTTTTATGCTAAAATAGCCTCCGAAAAGAATGCTTTTCATATTGGTGATGTGCTTAACACCGTATCTGAAAAACTCATTAACAGGCACCCCCACATATACGGTGACACTAAAGTTCGGGATGAGGAGGAAGTCAAACAAAACTGGGAACGGATTAAGTTAAAAGAAAATGGGAACAGGTCGGTACTTGGCGGAGTTCCACAGTCACTACCTGCCCTGGTAAAAGCCATGCGTATTCAAGAGAAAGCCAAGGGTGTGGGATTCGACTGGGACCGTAAAGAGCAGGTTTGGGAAAAAGTACAGGAAGAGTTATCGGAATTTTTAACCGCCAGCCAGCAAGGCGACCAGGAGGCCACACAGAGTGAGTTTGGAGACTTGCTATTTTCCTTAATCAACTACTCCCGATTCATAGAGATAAACCCAGAAGAAGCGCTGGAGTTAACCAATAGAAAATTTATCGACCGATTTAAGATCATGGAAGCTGCCATTCAAAAAGACGGTAAGAAGATCGGCGATCTCACCCTGACAGAAATGGATCAGTACTGGGAGCAGGCCAAGCGCCGATAAACCAGTCTATCTGATCCTGCAAGTCTCAATGCAAAATATTTCCGGTAACTGGAAACCTTCAGAAAATTTTAGTGTCTTTCTTATCGGTTAGCAGGTGGATCTTTCAAATTGGTCCGCCTTTTGCAGTATCCATTACAATCAACTACTATAACTATGAATAAGCCAACCAATATATTACACTATACTTTCATCACCTTAGTAGCCTTCACCATCCAATCCTGCTATATCGACCTGGATGATGACGGCATCGGATGCGAAAGAGGAGTCGGAAACAGGGTTACCGAGGATCGGGTATTACCGGACTTCAATAGGGTCACCAACACTATTGGCGCCAACATTATATTACGGCAGGATCAGCTTCAGGAGTTCAGGGTCACCACTCATGAAAATCTGCTAGATGACATCACCACTCGAGTGGTAAACGGGGAACTGATCATCGATTATCGTGGGTGTTATCGCGATTCGAATATTGACATCTATATTGCTACTCCTGAGATTGAAGCGGTGAGTAACATAGGATCAGGAGACATCTTTGGAGACAATATCTGGCAATCGCTGCAGCTAGAGCTGCGCATCACCGGATCTGGTAAAATAGACGCTGAGGTTAATGCCTCATTATTTGTGGCTGAAATTACCGGCAGCGGTTTGATGGAATTGTTTGGTGAAGTGAACCAGGGAAAATTGAGGATATCCGGATCTGGAGATATGCGCGCATTCAATCTGGATAGCAATGTACAAGAAATAAGCATTTCTGGTTCGGGCAATTGCGAAGTGCTTGCACAGGACTTGCTTGATGTCCGGATTAGTGGAAGTGGAAATGTTTTTTACAAAGGCCGACCACAGGTCAACACTTCGATTACCGGATCTGGCGGGGTCTTTAATGCCAACTGACCTGCTAAGCATTACTGAACGTATTTTTGCCATTTATCAATCAGCTGCTGGAAGTCATTGGGTAGTTCTGATTCGAAGTGTACCCACTTACCGGTTACTGGATGAACAAATCCCAGGCTCTTAGCATGGAGAGCCTGTCTGGGCAAGATTTTAAAACAGTTCTCTACAAATGCTTTGTACTTAGAGAAAACAGTCCCTTTTAGGATTCTATCTCCACCGTAGGTAGCATCGTTGAACAACGGATGACCAATGTATTTCATGTGGGCACGTATTTGATGAGTACGTCCCGTTTCCAGTTTACAAGTAACCAAGCTCACATACCTCAAGGGTTTAATGGTATGGTAATGTGTTATGGCTTTTCTCCCATGATCCCCATCTGGAAAAGGTGCAGTAATCCTGCGATCTTTGAGACTACGGCCTAAATTAACTTTTACGGTATCTGATTCGGGATCTGGGACGCCCCATACCAAAGCGGTGTAGGTGCGTTCAATCGAATGGTCATAAAACTGTTTGGCCAAACCGGTCATGGCTTGATCTGTTTTGGCTATTACCAGCAACCCTGAGGTGTCCTTATCGATTCTATGAACCAGACCCGGTCTGCCTTGATTGTCTGGCATGGTAGGAAGGTTTTGAAAATGAAAAGTCAAAGCATTTACTAAGGTACCAGTCCAGTTATTATAGGCAGGATGTACCACCATGCCTGCGGGTTTGTTCACCACCAAAAGATATTGATCCTCAAAAACAATGTTTAGTGGAATATCCTCCGGCAATACTTCAGTATCACGAGGTGGTTCTGGTAGTGCAATCACAATTTCGTCACCCGGTCGCACTTTATAATTGGGTTTGATCTCCTTGCCATTAACCTTAACAAATCCTTGTTTAATGCCTTCCTGAAGTTTGTTTCTGGTTATGTTCGGCAGCCGATCCATTAAGAAACGGTCGACCCTCAGCATAGATTGATTGGGGTCCACTACCAACTGGTGGTGGACAAACCAACTCTCATCTGCCATTGACCGCTCCTCTTCCATAGGCTACAAGTTATAATTTCTGTGGGGTTTCTTAGAGTTGCCTCACTTATTTCCTATCATTGAAAGGTTTCATTGGGCTCACAGTTTGTTTGGCAATTCAAAGTACTATCCGTTTATTGAGCTGAACCTGTCGTTCATTTTTATGTCAACTTCGGGTTTGTTTGGCAAAATTATCCCACTACCACCCTCGTTAACTATTTTCTTTCGCTGTTTACTAGCTGCTGCTTTGCTTTTAAGCTATTTGAAGATAAGGGGTATGGTTAGCCTTCCCAGAAAGCAGGACTATAGGTATTTTGCGATAAGCAGTATCCTGCTCAGCTTACACTGGGTAACTTATTTTCAATCCATCAAAATGGCTGGAGTAGCCTTAGCCATGTTATCCTTGTTTACCTATCCTATTGCTACCGCCATTTTGGAACCCATATTCTTTGGCACCAGGCACTCCCGGCTAGAGCTTTTTTTTTCCATCCTGGTCTTAGTTGGTGTAGCCCTGATAGTTCCGGAATTTTCCTTGGCTAATCCCTCCATGCAGGGGGTGCTACTGGGATTGTTTTCCTCAGTTCTGTATGCCATTCGCAATATTATGAATCGTCAACACATCGCGGTCTACAGTGGTACAAAGATCATGTGTTATCAACTGATCTTAAGCACCCTATTGCTGGCGCCGGTACTATTTGTTTATTCATTAAATATTTCGGCGGAAAATTGGGGCAAAATAGCGTTACTAGCTCTGGTGACCACTGCCATTGCCCACACCCTGTTTGTACAAGCACTAAGCAGTTTCACCACCAGTACCGTGAGTATTTTAAGCTGTCTAACCCCGGTTTACGGTATTCTTTGGGCGGTTTGGCTGGCTGGTGAACAGCTAAATGAGAACATCATTTGGGGAGGGCTGATCATCATTTTGACTACCCTAGCGCAGAGTATAAAGCATTATCAAAAACCAAAAAATGTCACTGAGCATATTTGATCATCCCAGAGATACTCCTGTTTGCTTCATTGAATGCTTGGAAGGAGATATCCAGCTTTACTTAAAACGGGAAGACTTAATTCATCCAACCATATCTGGAAATAAATTCCGCAAACTAAAGTTTAACATTATTGAAGCGGTTAAAACCGGGTATGATACCATTTTGACCTTCGGTGGTGCCTTCAGTAATCACATTTATGCTACTGCTGCTGCTGGAGCTAACAGCGGGCTGAAGACCATAGGAGTAATAAGGGGAGGTATAGTTGAGCCCTTGAACAGCACTCTGGATCAAGCTAGAAAATGGGGAATGGAATTACTCCCGATCACTAGAGCAGAATACAAAAACAAAACCGATCCAGTATTCCTGGACCAGCTGCAACGACGTTTTGGAAGCTTTTATTTGATTCCTGAGGGAGGTTCTAATTCCCTAGCCCTGAAAGGTTGCAAGGAGATCACTGAAGTAGATGAGGTTTTTGACTATTGGTGCGTCAGTTGTGGTACCGGAGGTACCATGGCAGGTATGCTTGCAGGACTGCAGTCGACAGAAAGTTTGTTGGGTTTCCCAGCCCTAAAAGGTGGTAAATTCTTAAAGGCGGATATTAATGGTTTGCTAAAACAGGCAAATATTAAGGTCCGTTGCCCCTGGCGTCTGGTTACAGATTATCATTTTGGGGGGTATGCCAAAATATCACCAGAACTTATTGAGTTCATACAGAATTTTAAACACAAATATCAAATTCAATTGGACCCAATATACACCGGTAAGATGCTCTACGGAGTATATGACCTGGCGAAAAAAGGATTTTTCCCCACACCATCAAAGGTGTTGGCTATTCATACCGGTGGTTTTCAAGGGATTGCTGGAATCGAAAAAAAGTATGGCATTGAATTAAAATAAGTTTATATTTAGATCATGCAAACCGTTGTTGAGGGGCAAAAGTGGCGGATCAAGGTAGCCTGTACCAACGACACTACCAAACTATCTAGGCTTGGAAGGAGTACCTTTACCGAGACCTATGGATCCCACAACAACGAGAAAAACTTCCAAAAATATCTGAGGTCCAACTTTTCTGTTAAGTCAACCCGAGAGCAGCTTGAGGACACTCACAACTTCTTTTTGTTGGCACAGCTTGATAATCAGTATATTGGCTACGCCAAATTGAGTGAGAATAACAAGCCATTTCATGATAAGACCATTAATGCGGTTGAACTGGAGCGAATCTACGTGCTGAAGGAGTATCAAGGACAGGGCGTCGGTAAAAACTTGTTGGATAATTGCCTGGCTTTTGCCCAGCTCAGAAAGTATCCGGTGATGTGGCTCGGAGTTTGGGAAAAGAATCTAGATGCTGTAAAATTCTACCAGAAGCAGGGGTTTGTGGTTTTTGGCTCCCATACTTTTGAGCTGGGTGACGAAGAACAGAATGATTATCTAATGAAAAAAGACTTAAAAGTCTAACCCCACAGATCGCCAAACAATTCCTCTAATCGGCTAAAGCCTTTCACCTGTATCTTGGTATTACCAATCCCTTTTAATGCATAGCTCGAAAGGTACATTTTTGAAAATCCCAGTTTTTCTGCCTCTTTCAATCGCTGGTTAACCCTATTGACAGACCTTATCTCTCCTCCCAGTCCAATTTCCCCGCAAAAGCAAAACTTAGCTGGCACTGGCATATCGTTCAACGATGAGGCTACTGCCACCGCAACCGCCAGGTCAATAGCAGGATCTTCGATTCTTAGACCGCCAGCAATGTTCAAGAAAACATCGTGGGTCCCCAATCTGAAACCAGCCCGCTTTTCCAAAACCGCCAATAACATGTTTAAGCGACGGTTGTCAAAGCCGGTGGAACTTCTTTGAGCAGTCCCATAAGAGGAAGGGCTTACCAGAGCTTGGATTTCAATCAGCAATGGGCGATGCCCCTCAAGGCTGGCAGCTATGGCCACACCACTGAGATCGTGCTCTCTTTGTGATATCAATATTTCAGAGGGGTTTTCAACTCCTCTTAAACCTTGTTCATGCATCTCATATATTCCCAATTCAAATGTAGGGCCAAATCGATTTTTCGAGGTTCTTAAGATCCTGTAGGAAAGATGACGATCCCCTTCGAACTGCAACACGGTGTCTACCATATGTTCTAACACCTTGGGCCCAGCCAAAGACCCCTCCTTAGTAATATGGCCAATCATAAACACCGGTACATTACTGTCTTTGGCAAATTTGATTAGTTGACTGGCGCAGTCCCTAATTTGTGTAATACTGCCGGCTATGGAATCAGATTGGATGGTTTGTAAGGTTTGAATACTATCTACGATCAACAGATCAGGAGACAGTTCGGAAATCTTTTGGAATATTTGCTCGATATTGGTTTCAGTGAGGATATAGCAGTCTTCCGAATCCAAATTCATCCGATCGGCTCTCATTTTGATTTGTTGCTGGCTTTCCTCCCCGGATACGTAAAGCACTTTTAAATTTTGGGTTTTTAATGCTACCTGTAGCATCAAGGTAGATTTACCAATTCCCGGCTCTCCTCCAATCAATACCATGGCACCAGGTACCATACCTCCACCTAATACTCGGTCTAGTTCAGTATCTCCAGTGGGTAATCTTATCTGTGGGGAAAGATCTACCTGTGATAGTTTGACAGGTTTATGTTGCTTCTTTTGTTCTTGGCCACGCCAGCGTTCCACTGATGGCACAGGTTCCAACACTTCCTCCACCAAGGTATTCCACTCACCACAACTATGACACCTACCCT
The DNA here is from genome assembly GCA_028289505.1 of Cyclobacteriaceae bacterium. GTDB lineage: Bacteria > Bacteroidota > Bacteroidia > Cytophagales > Cyclobacteriaceae > SZUA-3. Next base: position 15,988 of record JANQPK010000244.1, on the reverse strand, counting down.
GCCACTTGGGGGAACGTGCTCCACAATTACTGCAAATAAAGGTGGTTTTGACTTTAGGCATGAAGCGTTATCACTTCACCAAGATACCTATTTTCAGTTTTTACCAAATACTAAAGCAGTATTTAGAATTTGTTTTTGACGGCTTATGTTGGATGAATACAAAAAATGTTATGGTAGCGATCCGGCAATTATTTATTATAAACTTATAATCTTTTGGAATCTCATACTTAAAAAAATGAAAGCCTTGGTTTAGTAAATAGCTTCTAACCGTTAATTAATGGGATTTATCATTAAAAAAATGCATCTAGTTCCTACCAATACCTAGCATGTAATAAAAACCCTTAATTAACGATATAATGTATAAATCTATCTGATATATTTGAATTTTAAACCAAGATTAAAATTCTCAACAGGTATGATCAGGTCATTTCTTCTGTTGCTTATGGCAGCATTTCCTCTGGTTGTTATAAGTCAATCGACACCCCATATGAAGTTCGGAAAACCTTTGAAAGAGGAGTTGGATATGGAGTATTATACTTCAGATTCCTCAACCAGTGCCGTGGTGCTGGTGGATTATGGTGAGTCTCGAATTGTATACAATCCATCCCAGGGATGGCAGGTGCAGTTTGAGAGATATACCAGAATCAAGATTTTTAACCAAGCAGGCTACGGGTGGGCAGATGTTGCTATTAACCTATATGAATCAACTAACGGAAAGGAAAGAATCAGTAGTTTAAAGGGCTTCACCTATAATCTGGAGAATGGACAAGTGCAGAAAACCAAATTAGAAAAATCCTCAATTTTTGAAGAACAAACCAGTGAAAATTGGAGGAAGCACAAGTTTACCATGCCCAATGTTAAAGAAGGATCAGTTTTAGAATATACCTACTCTATAACCTCAGATTTTCTTTTTCAATTTCGAGATTGGAGCTTTCAGCGAGTCATACCCACTGCATGGAGTGAGTATCTAGCTATAATTCCTGAATACTTTGATTACAAACAACTGTCACAAGGATATGTCCCAATTACTATCAAAGAGCAAGATATCTCTAGTGGGTCTTTAACCTATATGGCTAAAGGTACAAGACCCAGTGGAAATATAAGGAACCCTAACTCAGGCACTAGCCGGTCCGCTGCTAAATTGGAGTATATCAACAGAAGATACCGCTGGGCAGTTGATGAAGTACCGGCGTTTAAGGAGGAAAAGTTCATTACCTCAGTAGGAGATCATCTAGCAAAAATTCGATTCGAGTTGAGCTCCATTAAATACCCTGGTCAACCAACAGAGCAAATCATGGATACTTGGGAAACACTGGATAGGAAGTTAAGCAGCAGTGACTATTTCGGTAATGCTATAAAAAAAGAGGGATTTATAAAGGACCAGGTGATCGCTTTAGCATCGACTGTTGAAAATGACCTTGAAAAGCTTAATAGAATATTCCTTTTTGTTCAGGATGAAATGAAATGGAATGGGAAGAATGCAGTTTATGTTGAAAGCACCTTGAAGAGAGCATTTGACAAAAGAGAAGGTAATACTGCAGATATAAATCTATTGTTAGTGTCAATGTTAAGACGGGCTGGTTTTGTGGCTAACCCAGTGATTTTAAGCACCAGAAAACATGGTCAAATAAATACTTACTATCCATTGCTTACCAGTTTCAACTACGTAATTGCAGAAGTAAAATTAGATGGAAATACCTACTTGATGGATGCTACGGACAAATTTTGTCCTATCAATACCTTGCCTTACCGGTGTCTAAATAATTCTGGCAGAAGGATTAGTGAAAATTCCGGATGGGTTGATTTAACTTCTACCAGTCGCACCCTGGACGTAACAGACTATAAACTTTCTCTAGATGAAGACGGAACTTTAAGCGGTACACTCACTGAAAGCTTGAAGGGACACCTTGCCGCGGGACAAAGAGAATCCATTCACAAAAATGGACAGGAAAGTGTTGCAAAGCAGAGAATCGCAAATAAGCCCGGTTGGAGTCTTCATGGCTATGATTTTAATCGATTAGAGGAGGTTGACCAGGCATTGATCTCATCTTATGAAATCTCCATATCGGAGGGAGCCCAATCAGTAGGGGAATTCATATACCTTGACCCCATTTTGTCCCAAGTTTTAAAAGAGAATCCATTTAAACTTGAGGACCGGCAGTATCCGGTTGATTTGGGTAGTCCATATAAGCAAACCTATACCGCCAGTATCACTTTGCCTAGTGGGTATACAGTGGATGAAATACCAAAGCCCATAGCCACAAAAATGCCTGATGGGTCAGCAGTATTCCGCTATAGTATACAGCTGGCTGGAAACGAAATCAGGCTTGCCAGTCAAATCCAATTTAAGAAAGCAGTGTATAATTCTGAGGAGTATGCTACACTTAAGGAATTTTTCAATGTGGTGGTGGATAAACATAATCAACAGGTAGTGATTAGAAAAATATGAAAGCCAATTGCCAACCTTTGTTGACTGTTTGTTTCTTTTTAATCACTATTACCCTGATAGCAAAAGAGAAAAAGTATCCTCTTACTGATATCCCCAAGGAGCTATTTGAAAACGCGGGCGCCATAGTACGTTATGATCATCGCGAATTTGAAGTTCATGACATCAATAGTGGTACCTATAGCAGAACTTATGCGATAACCATCGGCAATGAAAATGCCAAGCAGTTTGGCTATTTTATCAATCCCTACTTTGGTAAAAGTGGTTTGGTTCATTTTAGCGGTACCGTGTATAATGCTGCAGGCGAACAGATTGATAAGATCAAGAAATCAGATCTGGAGCAGCACAGTTATTTCGATGGATTCTCTTTGTATTCCGACAGCCGATATGAAAGTATTCAGTACAGTCATCATGAGTATCCTTATACGGTAGAATATAGTATTACCGAAAGGTATGAAGATATGATGTTTTATCCCTCATGGAGTCCCCAATGGAGTACCAACCTGGCAGTGCAACGTGCTGATTTCAGTGTGGTAGTACCTCAGGATATGGCGATTAGATACAAGGAGTTGAATCTGGCAAAAGGTGTAGAAATTGAAACTTTTGAGGGCTCCACAGGATACCACTGGAAACTGGAAAGCGTTCCGGCAATTATTGCAGACGAAGTAGGCCCAAATTGGAGAGAGTTAACGCCCAAGGTAATCGTAGGACCCAATGAATTTGAATTCGAGGGATATGCGGGGAGTATGAGTTCTTGGGAGGAGTATGGTGAATGGCAGCAGTTACTGAACAAAGATTTAGGAGAGGTTTCCCCTGAGACTGTTAGAAAGCTTGAACAACTAATAGCTGGTATTAAAAATGATAGGGATCGGGTCAGGAAAATCTATCAGTACCTTCAACAAAATACCCGATACGTAAGCGTTCAACTGGGTATCGGAGGGTGGCAACCATTTCCACCATCTTATGTGGAAGAGCATGGTTATGGAGACTGCAAAGCACTAACTTATTACACAAAATCTATGCTAAAAGCGGTGGGCATTGAATCGCTTTATACATTGGTGAAAGCCGGTAAAGAGCAAGAAAAGGTTCATGAAGATTTTCCAAGTGCTCAATTCAATCACGTTTTTCTTTGTGTACCATTGAAAGAGGATACGGTTTGGTTAGAATGTACCAGTCAAACCAATCCATTTGGATATTTGGGCTCTTTTACCAGTGATCGCCCAGTTTTACTTATAACCGAGAATGGAGGTCAACTGGTAAGGACACCAATACTTACCAAGGAGCAGAACCAACTTGCCACCTCTGCTCAGGTTGTCATTGACGAACATGGTCATGCTAACGCTAAACTCACTACCGTTTATAAAGGCATGTTTTCCGAAGGTACTCGTCAAAGGCTATTACCCTTGGGCGTTGAAGAGCAAAAAAAATTACTTTATAAAAACCTCAACTTGCCTAGTTTTCATATCAACGAGATTCGTTTTTCTGATTCAGGTGAGGAATCCCCAAAGATTTCCCAGACTTTAGACCTGACCGTCCGAAAAAAGGCAAGTCTGAGTGGGAAACGGCTGTTTCTTCAACCAAATCTACTTAATCAAATTACCCAAGTACCTGGGATGATTGAAGACCGCAAAACTGACATTGTTATTAAATACAATAAGGTATGGAGCGACACTATTATTTACACATTTCCCGAGCTATACCATCCCGAGCATATTCCGGAATCAGTTAAGCTACATTCCCCTTTTGGAATTTATAGTGTGGATATTATTGAAGGCCCTGGACAAATGAAATATATTCGTCATATGGAGCTTAATAGAGGTGCATACAGTCCGGATTTATATGGGGAGTACCGCTCCTTCTACCAGCAGGTGGTGAAAGCTGACAAGATGAAAATAGTATTGAAAAATACTACCTGAGCCTACTGCAACAAATTCTCAATATCGTCTTTACTTAGATTTTTGACGAATCCTTCGTCAATGGTTATGAGATCCTGGGCTAGCTTGATCTTGTTTTTCTGAAGCGCCAAAATTTTCTCTTCCACGGTACCTTTAGAAATAAACTTGTAGGTGAATACCTTATTTTCCTGTCCAATACGATGAGCCCGATCAATGGCTTGCGCCTCTATGGCTGGATTCCACCAGGGATCCAGTAAAAACACATAATCGGCCTTGGTGAGATTGAGACCCAAGCCCCCTGCTTTAAGCGAAATCAAGAATACCTTGATGTGTCGGTGTGATTGGAAATCGTCAACCTGCTGCTGCCGGTCTTTCGTGGCTCCATCCAGGTAGCTGAATGGGATGTGATTGTTAAGTAGGTAGGTTTTTAACAATGAAAGATGCTTAACGAACTGGCTGAATATTAATATTTTGTGCCCTTTGCTGATGGCATTGTTCAGCATATGGGTAACATCTTCCAATTTCCCTGAATCTCCCGCATACTCAGGATCAACCAATTTGGGATGGTTTGCAATCTGTCTGAGCCTGGTCAATCCCTGAAGCAACAAAAATTGTGACTTATTCACACCATGGTGCTCAATACTTTTTAAGATTTTGTTGCGGTAGTAGGACTTAGAGGATTCGTAGTAATCATCCTGCATGGTAGTCATGGTACAATACTGGATGTTTTCCACCTTCTCCGGTAACTCTGTAGCTACCTGTGATTTATTACGTCTGAGGATAAATGGCTTAATTATAGTGTTCAGCTTCTGGGTTTTATCCTGATCTTGTTTTTTCTCGATCGGTGTTTGGAACTCAGATTTGAAATAACTCTGGTTGCCCAGTAAACCGGGATTGATGAAAGTCATTTGGGACCAAAGGTCTAAGGTACTGTTCTCCAGTGGTGTCCCAGTTAGAATTAGGCGGTATTTGGAATTCAATTGTTTAACTGCACGGGCTATATGAGAACTTGGATTCTTAATGGCCTGGCTTTCATCCAAAATAATGTAGTTGAACCGATACTCTTTTAATGTTTCAATATCCAATCTGGTTATCCCATAAGAGGTTAGTACCAGATCATATCCGTCAAATTGATTCACATCTTTGACCCGATTGGTACCGGTATAGACGAACACCTTGAGGTTTGGTGTAAATTTTCGGGCTTCCATCTGCCAGTTATAAATCAAGGAAGTAGGCATAATCAGCAGGCTGGCCTTTTGCTGTCCCATCTCCTTTTGGCACTGCAGGATCGCCAATGTTTGTACGGTTTTTCCCAGTCCCATATCATCTGCCAAGCAGCCCCCAAAATTGAATTTGTTCAGGAACAACAACCAATTGTATCCCGCCTTTTGATACGGTCTTAAGTCTCCCTTAAATGATTTGGGTAACGGAGTATCCTCAATCTTGTCGAACTGTTTTAGGTCTTCAAGTTTTTTACTCATACTAACCTCTGCCAGCTCCGACTTACCCAATTCCTGCACCAGTGCTAAGTGGTGTTTTTTCAGCTTCATCTCGGAACTATGACTTTTCTCTTCCATGAAGGCAAACAACTCTGAGTACTCCTTGAACCAGTTCTCCGGGATCACCCCTATCTCTCCATTAGGTAGTGGTACTTCATTCTTTTTGGCCAGAATCAATTTTCTCAACTGGATAAAGGGAATTTCATAATCTCCAAACTTCACTACGGTATGAATATCGAACCAATCTATGTTCTCCTTGACATCAATGCTGATGTAGGATCTACCCAGGAAATATCGCTTGTTGTCCAGTTGAGCCTGACGCACCACAAAGCCCCTTTCTTCCAGATCGTTCTTATGCTGTTGCAACCAGGCAAACGCTTTTGCTTTGGACATGGTAGCAAATCCGTGCTTGATGGTCATGCCACAATCCTTTAATACCGCCATATACTTGCGCTCGCGTTGAGTAGCCCTCACTACCCTATGGAAGATATAATGATCACGATCTTGCTCCAGATTTACGCTTACGGAACGTAGTTTGTCGGCCCGATAATTATAGGGCCCATAGCTATAGGATAACTCAAACATCAAACGCCCGGAAGAGCCGTTGGCAAAATACGCATCATCTGACTCGTGCAACAGCTCGGAAAAAGTGAGAACTGGACGAATCGGATAATGATCGCTTTGTATATCGAATCCTTTGGCATAAACGTCGTAGGATGCTATCAGGGGCGCCACGAACTTGCGATAATAAGTATGTTCTACCTGTTTGGGAATAACGATAAATTTCTTGTTTAAAAACGGTTTTAACTTCTTTCCGTTTACGTTCTTTTCAAAGCTGTAGAGTTTGCCATTCAGTATCATCCAGGCTGGATTTTCGCAGATTATGATGGCGTTTTGATACTGAAAGTCTACCTTTTCACCTTTGCATTTGATGGTGGGGAAATAATGCGTATTGTCCTGGTTCCGTCTAAAATGAAACAGCACTGATGCCTTTTCATCTACAACCTCGATTTTTCTCCATGCGGGCTCTCCGTCGTTCCCCATTTCATAGAGATTCTTCCCTCTCATTAGTGACAGGATTTGTGAACGTTTTGATTCTAGATAATTACCTATCTCTTCTTGTATAGCTTTGTTACCCTTCTTGGGGTTGTATATTTTTAGAAAGAAATCGCTGGTTTTGATTTTGCGATTATAAAATTTTTGGATGATCCGATCTTGCTGCATGCTGTCCATCAATCGGATCAGCTCGTAATCATTCTCGTCCAGGCCCTGCTTAAACTCCTTGGCATTCTTGGCCGAAATGTTCTGGTGTAGGAAGGTAAGCCGGTCTTTTGTATCTAGCTGTATCACGTAGGATTCGAAAAGATATCCCAAATACTCATGTTCAAACAAGGAATAAACTAACGTAAACGATTTAGATGTCGATACTTTCATTTAGCACATGGATACCAACTTAAAACCAGTAATATATAAAATAAATCCAGTTATAGAAAAAAAAAGTTACATCGAAAACCGGGCTTACAAATGGGGAACCACTTCTGTCCTGGAAGCGATTAGAGCAGGCCGATAACTAGCCAGAAACGTAATAATTATGACGCAAATGGCGGTATACAAAAAATCCAAAAATTGCATTTTCACAGGATAGGCATTTACAACGCTGGTTTCCATTCCCATGGAAATAATACCAAAATTGACCTGGATACTGCAGACCGCAAAACCCAGAAAAAGTCCAATTGCCGCACCCATCAGACTGATGATGGCGCCCTCAAACCAAAAAATTGACCTGATCAACCCTTTGGTAGCGCCTAAGGACATCAACACCGAAATATCTTTTTGTTTTTCAATCACCAACATGTTAAGGGTGAAGAATATACTTAAAGAGGCCAGAGCTAGAATAAAGAAGAAGGTGACTAGAGAAAAAAGTTTCTCTATTTTGATGGCTTTAAACAAGCTTGGATGCTGCTGATCCTTGTTGGTCACCAGAAATTCCGGCCCTAGGGAGGTAATCAAGGCATTCTGCACCTCAATCATATCGAATTCCTCTGTGGTTTTTATTTCCAAAGAAGTTCTTTTCTGATTGTAGTCAAATAATTCGACAGCAAATTCTAAAGGCACAAAAAGGTACTGTTCATCATATTGTTTCTCAATCGCGAATATGCCCCCTGGTAATATCGACTTATGGGTGTATAGATTGCTCAAGTTAGTACTAGAGCCGCGTACATTTTTGGGGTAGTATACCTGCAATGCAGTGAACTCATTCTTAGGAGAAATTGATAGTTTGTGAGATACTCCCAAGCCCAGAATGGCATAATTGATGCGATCCTTAGTCAGATTTGGTTCTCCCTGCACCACTACTTTATCCAAACGTTGTTGCTCCAGAAAGTTTTCACTAACTCCTTTTATCCTGGCAACCATTTGCGCGTCCTGGTAACGAATGAGGGCATTGTCTTCGATAATCTCGCTGACCACAGCTACCCCGGGAACTTGGCTTACCTTGGCGATCAGCTCATCGGTCCGCTCAAACCATTTACCTTCAGCCGCCTCCACTTTAATCTCAGGATCGAAAGAGCTGTAAAGTGATTTGATCAAGTCCTCCAACCCGTTAAATACAGAAAGCACAATCACCAAGGCCGCGGTACCAAATGCCACTCCCAGCATAGATATCAGTGAAATCACATGAATGAAATTTCGTTTCTTTTTAGAAACAAAATACCTTTTAGCCAAAAAGAAAGAGGTGTTCAATGCTAGTCTGATTGGGGTGGGATGTCCAGTCTAGATAGGATGGACTCTATGTTGGAAGCGTGCTCCGATCCGTGGTCTTCTACAAAAATTAATTCCGGCACTTTCCTGACCTGTTTTCCGATACGCATGCCCAGGGCTCTTCTCAGCTCCCCTTTTTCTTGGTTGATCTGCTCCACCGCATCTTGCTTAGCGCCGGTAGAAAAAACGCTGATGTATATTTTCGCTACACTTAAATCCGGACTTACGTCAACTCTGGTAATGGTAAGCAGCGCATTCTTAAGGGAATCACTCAGTTTAAGTCTGAAGATTTCACTCAAATCCTTTTGCAATTGCCGGCCTACCTTTAACTGTCTCTTGCTTTCTCCCATGCTGCACAAATATTGTATTAATTTTGTATTTTCTTCATTATTAGTCAAATTTAAAGATTCTCTCCTAAGGACAGAACTAACCTTTATTATCCTTGCTGGCATTTTTTAGAATCAACGATCCTTATCGATTAATAGGTATTTTTCTGCTCATTTTGCTCATAAGACTTCCTTTCTTTTTTAGCGATATGCCTTTGACTTTGCCTGAGCTAAAATGGATGTTAGTAGGAGAGTCGATCTCTTTTAGTAAAATACTATATCTGGATGTGTGGGACAATACCGCACCCATATCTGCACTGGCTTACTCGGTGATCGATACTATAGGTGGTCGCACCCAGTGGGGCTATCAAATCATTGCAATACTGGTGCTGGTGTTACATTGTTTTCTATTCAATCAGCTGCTGATAGAAAACAAGGCCTATAAGGAAAATACCTACGTGCCCGCATTGATTTATTTGATTATCATGAGTGTCTTTTTTGATTTTTTTACCCTGTCACCGGCCTTGATGAGTGGGGTATTTCAACTCTATATACTCAATGGCGTTTTCTCTCATATTACGGTTAAACTAAAGGATGAGCAGTTCCTCAACATTGGGTTGGCCATGGGGCTATCCGCCCTGATTTATCTGCCCACACTTTGTTATCTTCCCATTACCATATTAAGCCTTGGGTTATACAGTTCGATGACCTTCAAAAAGTACATCCTGATGATGTTCGGGTTTGTCTTTCCCATACTTTTGGTGGGAATATATTTCTTCTGGCATGGAGCTCTGTTAGACTTTATTAATAGCTATTTCTTCGCATGGATGTACATTCCGCTAAACCCTTTTGTCAGCCTAAAGACGCTATTGATCATTTCCATTACCGCAGTGGTGCTGATGTTCCTGTCCTGGGTTAAAATATATGCCGCCGGACGTTACAATAACCACCAGACAAACTTTATGCTGGTGATGTTACTGTTTTTAGTGGGAGCTTTTCTGATGGTCTTCTTTAGCAAAGAACGAGTACCTCATCAACTTATGGTTTTTGTAGCCCCTGTGGCATTTTTCATTAGTCACTATTTCCTATTGATCAAGCGTAAATTCTTGGCTGAACTGGTATTTTTAGGATTTCTGGCGGTGACCCTGACCTTGAACTACAGCGTGCTCTATCGTTTTATAGTTCCGGCCAGTGTTTGGGAGATTGAATCTCTGGTTGTCAGACCTACCAAGTGGGATCAAACCGTAGAGGGGAAAAAAATACTAATTATAGGAAGTGATCCTGCGGCATATCGACATGCCTATCCGGCTACCCCGTACCTCAATTGGTACCTATCTAAGGAACATCTTGAAGGGAACCAAGCATTTGATAATTTATCTATAATTTACCAGGATCTAATGCGAGATACACCCGAAGTCATTATTGATCAGAGCAATCTGGTACCTGAGCTATTTAGTAAAATGCCCTCTATTGCCTCCAAGTACATTCGCAAGCAAGACACCTACATCTTGAGGAATTAACAACTTATCTTATGAACCCGGTTGGCATGCCTGCCCCCTTCAAACTTCTCTGAAAGGAATGCACTGATCATGCTTGCGGCCATCTGAGGGGATACGAACCTGGCGGGAATACATAAAATGTTAGCGTTATTATGCTGTCGTGCCAAACGCGCCAGTTCTTCATTCCAGCAAACAGCAGCTCTAATTCCAGCATGCTTATTCGCGGCCATGGCCACACCATTGCCACTGCCACATACCAGAATGCCCAAACTATCTGGATTGGCTTCCACATATGAAGCTACGGGATGCGCGAAATCAGGATAATCGACGGAAGTAGGCTGATGAGTACCAAAATCCTCAATTTCTAACTGCTGCTGAGAGAGGTCTTGAAAGATCTTTTGTTTATAGTCAAATCCTGCGTGATCGCCTCCTATTGCTAGTTTCATATTATTCTTTGGCCTTGGTAAGAGACTCCTCTTTTTCTTCGGACCTCAGCACCCATTTACTGATAAAGATACTGACTTGATAAAGCATTACCAATGGGAATGCAATCATAATTTGAGTGATAGGGTCTGGGGGAGTGAGTATGGCTCCTGCTATCAATATCACTATTATGGCATGCCGTCGGTAGGTCTTCAATAGTTTAGGTGTAACCAGTCCTGCCTTGGTCAGGAAGTAAACCACGATCGGCAATTGAAACATCAACCCGCAAGCCAATACCAGGGTGGCCACAGTAGTAACATAAGAGATAATGTCAAATTCGTTTAGAATACTGTCGGCAACCTGGTAACCACCCAGGAAATTTACTGCCAAAGGAGTGACCACAAAGTAACCAAACAGCACCCCGGTAGTAAACAATAGGCTAACAAAAAAAGTAGCCCCTCTTGATACTTTTTGCTCCTTTTCGTACAGCCCTGGCCTGATAAAACGCCACATTTCCCAAAAAGTATAAGGGAAAGCACAGAGCAAGCCAATTACCACCGAGGAAAGAATATGCATAGTAAACTGACCGGTCATTTTCCTACTTTGAATAATAAAGTGGGGCAATTCATCGATGCAGAATGCTTGCGAAAGCTTGCAGAAAGTTCGGTAAGTCCAGAAATCTGGTTTTGTGGGTCCTAAAATAACGGTATCCCAAATCAGATCTTTAGAAAGGAATGCTATAATAGCGAATACCAGAATGGATACCATAGATCGGATTAGGTGCCACCGCAGCTCCTCCAGGTGATCCAGGAAGGACATTTCTTTTTCCACTGATTAGCTCTGGTATAGTGGGAATTTAGCCATCCAATCGTTGACCTCCTGCTTGACCGTACTGATGGCGGTGTCGTCGGAATGGTTGGTAAGCACTTTGTCTATTAAAGCTACTGTTCTAGTCATATCGGCCTCTTTCATACCCCTGGTGGTAACTGCAGGTGTGCCTAAACGCATTCCAGAAGTAACAAAAGGAGATTTATCGTCGAATGGGACCATATTTTTGTTGATGGTGATATCAGCTTTGATCAAGGTTTCCTCCGCCAATTTTCCTGTGATGCCTTTGGTCCTTAGATCAATAAGCATTAAATGGTTATCGGTTCCGTCAGAGATAATTTTATATCCAAGTCGTTTGAACTCCTCAGCCATGGCAGCGGCATTTTTCTTTACCTGGATTACATATTCCAAAAACTCCTCACTCAAAGCTTCTTGATAAGCCACCGCCTTGGCAGCAATCACATGCTCCAACGGACCACCCTGGGTTCCTGGGAATACCCCTGAATCCAGAATGGAGGACATTTTTCGTATTATGCCTTTGGGTGTTTTTAACCCCAGAGGATTATCAAAATCTTCGCCAATCATGATCATTCCTCCACGTGGTCCCCGCAACGTTTTGTGGGTGGTAGTAGTGACTATGTGACAGTACTCCAGGGGATCATCCAACAATCCCCGGGCAATCAAACCAGCAGGATGGGCAATATCTGCCATTAGTAATGCACCAACTTTATCCGCAGCTTCTCGCATTCTTTGATAATTCCAGTCACGGCTGTAAGCCGAGGCTCCCCCGATAATGAGCTTAGGCCTTTCCCTCAAGGCAGTTCTTTCCAACTCGTCCCAATCGATGGTACCGGATTGGGGGTCCACTCCGTAGAATGTGGGTTTGTAAAGCTTTCCGGAAAAATTTACCTGAGACCCATGGGTTAGATGGCCACCATGGGAGAGGTCAAATCCCAAAATTTTATCACCCGCATTCAATACTGCCAGCATCACAGCGGCGTTGGCCTGTGCACCCGAATGGGGTTGCACATTTACCCAGGCAGCACCGAATAACGCTTTAGCCCGCTCAATGGCAAGCTGTTCAATTTCATCAACTATCTCGCAACCACCGTAGTATCTTTTGCCAGGCAATCCCTCTGCATATTTGTTGGTGAGCACAGTTCCCATAGCTTCCATAACCTGGGGAGACGCAAAGTTCTCTGAGGCGATCAATTCAATCCCACTTTCCTGTCGCTGCTGCTCTCTTTTTATAAGTTCAAAAACTTGCTGATCTCTAGTCATGTTAGGTGCATAAAAGTTGGCCAAAAATAAATGATGGGGTAGAATTAATCAAAGAACCAAGATATTTCATGTTAATTTTCTGTAAACTTATATTTAGCCAAATAGAACCAAATATGAAGAATCGAGCTTGGGGATGGAGTCTCTTAATGCTGCTGCTAGTAAGCTGTAGCATAGCAGGTATTGAAAGGGGCAATGGAGATATTACCTCCGAAAAACGAATGTTGGATGAATTTTCAGCAATCCATCTAACCGGAAATTTTGAAATTAACCTAAAGAAAGGTGGAAAAGAACAAATCGTGATCGTAACTGATGAAAACCTGTTAGAGCTGATCGAGTCAGATATTGAGCAAGATATCCTGGTAATTGAGAATAGAAAAAAACTACAAAGTGATAATGGTATCAAAGTCTTTATTACCTACCAGAGTCTTGAAAAACTTAAATCAACCGGGGCATCCATTATCCAGACGGATGGGCCTCTTGTCTCTGACAGATTTGAACTTGAGGTACCAGGCGCTAGTTTAATCGATATGGAAGTAGAGGTCACAGATCTGGAAATCATGCTGGCTGGAGCCGGGGCAGTAACTTTAAAAGGTCGGGCAGAAAATCAAAGTATTTCCATGAACGGTGTGGGCAACCTGGCGGCATTTGAGCTGGAAAGCCAATTCAGTGAGGTTACGGTCAGTGGCATGGGAAGTGTTGAGGTAAATGTAAAAGAAAACTTAAATGCCCGCGTTAATGGTGTAGGAAGTATCCGCTATAAGGGTAATCCAGCTAGTGTCTCCGATAGGGTCTCAGGCCTTGGTACCATCAAAATAGCCGATCCCGATGAGGCTGACCAAAGGATAGAATCTATATAAACTGACGCAACAATCGATAATATTACATTTGCAATAAATCGATATTTGTCAACTTGACTTATTAGAAAAGTACTATTATTTATGTAGATTTAAAGGATATTTAAAGGAATTTTTTTATTTCAATTAAACCGGCGATTATGTATAAGATTGTAGTTCCTACTGATTTTTCCAAGCTCTCAGAGTATGCTTTGGACGTTGCATTGGATATCGCGAGGAAAACCAATGGGGCGGTATTCCTCTTGAATGTGATTTCTGCCATGAAGAATTACTCCTTCAGTTCAATGGGTGGTGGTGTCACTGACGAGTATGTGTCTGAAGAAGATCGCTACATTCTTGAACTTCACCGCACCAATGAAAAGCGGTTGAGACAGTTGATCGCCAAGCATCAACATGGTGACGTACCTGTTTATCCTTTTATAGAGATCGACGATGTAGATGAAGGGGTAAATCACTTTGCGGAGCGATTGCATTGTGACATGGTAGTTATGGGAACCAGCGGTGAAAACACGCTCACAGAATATTTTGAAGGCAATCATACAGAGCGGGTAATCCGCATTACTCATATTCCAGTGTTGACCATTAGGGAGCCTCTATCAGACTTCAGTGTCAAGAACATTGTATTTGCAACAGACTTGAAAACAGTGGCCAAAGAAGGGGTAGACCAAATCGAGAAGTTTGCCACCTATTATGGGGCCACTGTGCATATGGTACATGTCAGTAACGACAAACCGGAAAGGGTACGTAAGAAAATGGAGGCATTCGCCGAAGAGCATGAAACTCCTCACCAGGTACCTGAGTTGACCATCAACCCCATCAGTGGTGGAAAGGTGGAACAAGCCATACTTGAGTTTGCCAAGCAAAAAAATGCAGACATTGTGGCCTCCGTAAACCACGGTAGAAGAGGTCTGATGCATCTGTTTGTAGGAGGGCTTTCAGAGCGATTGGTTCGGGATTCCAAAGTACCTGTGCTCACGGTACATATGGACCCGCATTAGTTAGTTAATGACAGTGGGAATGAAGGACTGTAGGACTGAAGGACTGTGGGAATGATTGAGGGTCTGAGGTTTGAACAAGTTCTTCATAACTCATTCTTAATTTCTTATTTCTTATTCCTTTAGAATTCTCCGGATCTTGTTGGCTTCCTCAATAATTTCTGTCAAGGATGATGAATCCTGATGCTCAATTGCTTTTCGGATTTGTTGTAATTCTGCGATATAGGTATCCAATACACTAATTACATTCTCTGCATTTTGGGTGAAAATCGGAGTCCACATGGCGGCAGAACTTTTAGCTAGCCTCACCGTAGAATCAAATCCACCACTGGCTAGATTAAAAATGTTCTCAGTATCCTTTTCTTTTTTTAGCACTGTAAGCGCCAAAGCAAATGAGCTGATATGAGATATGTGTGAAACATAAGCAGCGTGTAAATCATGCTCCTTGCTGTTCATTTCTATCACCGGCATACCCAGATGATCATAAAGTCTTCTGGCCCTACTGATCGATTCAGGACCACTTAATTCCGGGTCGCAGAATATGGTTATCTTTCCTCTAAACAAATCAGGGATGGCGGCAGTGGGACCGGAGTATTCTGTACCAGCCATGGGATGGGTAGCTACATAGTTGACCCTTTTGGGATGGTTTCTGACGGAATCTGAAGTGATTTGTTTGGTCGACCCCACATCAATAACCACTTGTTTATCTACCTGATCCAATACTTGAGGCAATAGTCCCACAATGTGTTGAACGGGTACTGCCAATACCAAGAGTTCGCTTTGTTTAATGGCTTGATCCAGCTCAAGCACCTCATCCACCAATTTTAGATCTAGCGCCTGCTTACTATGTTGTTGGTTTATGTCGACACCAATTACCCTGGAGGCGAATCCACTTTTTTTCAGGTCCAAAGCCATTGAGCCACCAATCAGACCAAGTCCAACAATTGAAACATTCATAGAATTGAATTTGCTACTAAAGATAGGGCTTTTCTGAGTTATGTGAGTTGTAAGAATGCAGGTTGCAGGTTGCGGGTTGCGGGTAGTGGGTTGCAGGTTGCGGGTTGCCGGTTGCAGGTTGCGGGTTGCAGGTTGCAGGTTGCAGGTTGCAGACTGCGGGTAGCGGGTAGCGGGTTGCAGGTTGCAGACTGCGGGTTGCAGGTTGCAGGTTGCAGGTTGCGGGTT